>CAZCEB010000127.1:0-5658 GCA_964497305.1 uncultured Muribaculaceae bacterium
TTTGCTTTATTATAAACTAAAAATTTAAAACCCATTATTATAATGAGAAAGCTGTTTATTGCGCTTTTTGCTGTGTTGACTTCAGCAATGGCTTTTGCGTCGGGACAATGGACGCTACAAGGTAGTGTATATACTGTTGATACATTATTTCATGCAAAAATAGGACCTGGAACAACTCAAACATCGTTAAAATTGACAGGACCGGTTAATCAGAGAGTATTTTATACGGTTACAGATTTGACTAATCCTTATGTTGAAATGCGTGCAGTCATGGCAAATGATAAGATTGCTTCATGTGCTACTGTTTCATCAATGGCAAAAAATCATAATGCCGAAGGAGCTTTGCACTTTGCCGGTGTGAATGCCGATTTCTTTGGGAATAATGCTCCAATTGGTACAACTGTTGTGGATAGTGAAATTTATTATGCGTCTAATAATGGTTGGACACATTGGGCTTTAGATGAAAATAACAAACCTCATCTTGGTTCAATGTTGATTGGTGGGACTGTTACAAATGCAGCAGGAACAGCAAGTCATGCTATTACCGGTGTTAATAGATCAAGATTAGAAAATGACCTTATTATTTACACTCCTAAACAAGGAGCAACAACAGGGACTAATCAATATGGTACTGAAGTATTATTAACTCCGGTTGATGGTACTATTGCATTAGGAAAATCAGTAAAGATGAAAGTAACCGGAGCTCCGGCTACAGCAGGCTCTATGACAATTCCTGCCGGTTGTTATGTCCTTTCCGGACATAGCACGGGAAGCGCATTTGTTGCGTCGTTGACTGATGGAGAAGAAATTACTGTTAATGCTACATTATCACTCGACGGAGTGTCAATTGTTGCCAAACAAGTATTAGGTGGTCAGCCAATGATTTTGTCTGGAGGACAAGTGCTTGATACACAAACAGCCCTTGACCATTTGACAGCGGTAAATCCTCGCACAGCAGTAGGACATGATGCAACAGGAACAAAACTTGTGATGCTTGTTGTTGATGGACGATTAAACGCTGCAGTGTCAAAGGGATGTGTTTCAAGAGACCTTGCCGATATGATGAGAGAAGTGGGATGTACTGAGGCAATGAACTTTGACGGAGGTGGCTCTTCGGTGTTATATACCGATGCATTGGGAGTGCGTAATAATCCAAGTGATGGAAACGAAAGATCGGTAACAAATGCGTTGTTTGCAGTGGCAACATCTCCTACTGATAATGAATTGGCATCAATTGCATTTGTTGATCCATCAATTACATTGCCCAAATATGGTTACTACACACCAACAATTTATGGATATAATAAATATGGAGTGTTGATTTCAACAAATGTTGAGGGATATACACTTTCTTGTCCTATCGAATTAGGACAAGTGATGAATGATGGCAAAATGTTATTTGCTAATGGTAGTGGTTCTCATAAATTGACGGCTTCAATTAATGGTTTGGAAGCAACCGTTGATGTAACAATAGGAGCGGGAGAACCTAAGTTTACATATGAGAGCGTTCTCGTGGATTCATATACTGATTATACCGTAAATGTTACGGCAACTGTTGACGGAAATGAAATGCCATTGGATAATAAAGCATTGGCATGGTCAAGTGATGATACTTCAATTGCAACTGTTGATGAAACAGGAAAAATTCATGGGGTAAAAAATGGAACAACAACAATAAGAGGAACAGTTGATGAATTTTCAGATGAAATAACTGTAACAGTAGAAATTCCGGAAACTCGTTATAAAGCGATAGATCCTTCTGTAGATGGCACTACTTGGACATCAAGCGGAACAGTTAAAGAGGTTGCGGTGAGTGCAAACGGAGAAGACGGGCTAACAATAGATTTCACTCTAAGTTCTACTCGAAATGCAAATATGGCTATTTCTAAAGATATTCAATTATGGAGTCTTCCCGACTCATTATTGATTGATATTAATCCGGGAGAGGTGAAGATTAGTAAAATTATGTTGACACTTGCGTCTTTAGGTGATTCTAAAACGACAACATATAATTATGAGCCCACTTTAACCGCTTCAACTGTAAACAGAGTATTGATACCATTTAGTAGTATTTTCAATGTTTCGGATGTTGCAATATTCCCAATTGAATTAAAAGGTCTTACTTTCTATCTCTCAAGTGTTAAAACATCAACTGCATATAAATTTGAAATACCTAAATTAGTAACAGTCTATGATGCAATTCCGGCAGATGAAGTAGGGATAGAGGATATTTTTGTTGAGTCAACACAAGAACAATTGCAATTATCACCCAATCCGGTAAATGCAGGCGATGCAGTTAGTGTAAATGTTGAGGAAACTGCAAGCTATGCAGTATATACCATTAATGGTGCATTGATTGCTCAGGGAAATGGAAATGAAATTTCGACAGCAGGCTTGACACAAGGTATTTATATTGTAAAAATAACAAGTGAAAAGGGCGCGTTGGCGGCTCGAATGATTGTTAAGTAGGAACATAATTGCTATCTGCAATTAAAAGATGGAACGTCGGGCATATAGAGATGATATGCTCGACGATTTCACTTTGTACAGCTTCGTAAATCGTCCAGTCGGTGGTTGTAGTGTAACAATAAATTTGCAGAGGTGTTCCTGTCGCATTTCCCGACATCAGTCTGACTAATATTTGTGAACTTGATGAAATCATGGGATGTGAAATGAGATATTGGCACACATAGGCTCTAAATAAACCGAGATTGGTTTCTATTGAGCCATTGATTGATGCTGAGCCGTTATTATATAAAGTTCCTTTGGCAGAAGATTGAGATATAAAGTCAGAGAGAGAAGGTATTCTTTCTTTGATTTCAGCTATTAGGCTTGGGGAGGATTGTATAATGGTGTTATTGTCAATCAGGATGGCGCGTGATATTTGTCTTACTCCGCTATCGCTCATGCCTCGCCAATTTTGGAATGATGTTGAGATGAGAGAATAGGGGGGTAACATGACGATTGTGTTGTCCCAATTTCTTATTTTAACGACCGATAGAGAAACATCAATCACAATACCATTGGCGATAGTCGATGGAACTACAACCCAGTCTCCAACGTGCAACATGTCATTCTGTGATATCTGTATGCATGCGACAAACCCCAAAATGCTATCTTTGAATATCAGCATCAATGCAGCTGCAAATGCACCTAATCCGGTGAGTAACACAGTGGGAGATTTGTCAATTAGTACCGATACAGCGATAATCAAGATAATAATCCACACAATTCCTTTTCCCACATTTAGCACTCCACGTAATGGAAGATTGCGAGTGTTTTTATAGGTGTCATATCTCATCCATAGGAATGATAAAATAGAGCATAAGCCAATGGCGATGGTAATTAGAAGATATACTATTGACAGACGTCTGATAGCCTCGCTGATGTTAGCTTCATTTTCAAAAACAAATGGGATAAAAGCGAGGATTACCAAAGGCGGAACTATATGTGAACAACGAGATATAACCCGCAGAGATATCAATTCATTTAAAATTGTAAAATGCTTTATGTGAAATATTAATCGTATTATGAGTTGGAAGATACATCTGATAATCCACCCTATTCCTCCTGAAACACACAAAACAATAATAGTATATAGAATTTCCTCTAATAAAGAATTCTGAGGGAGTCCTATTGAGTTAAGGAATATGTCTATTTTTTCAAGAAGCCATTGTGCGATAGAATAGGACGGAATTAGCAACATCATAGTACAAAAATTAAGATAAGTACACACAATATAAACAATTGAATAATTGTGATAGTTTCATGTGATTTAGTCTATAATGTAACATTGCGTCGTTTTTTTGTGCAAAAAATGGAACTAAAATAATGATTGTATCAAATTACTAACTAAATTTGTATTGCGTAAAATATATATTAAGACAACAAGTGTATATATAAACGGAATATTCATCTTAATATTAAAAACAGATGTTGACTTGAATATTTCCGGCAAAAAAAATAAATTATGAATTTTACATCAGTAAACAAACTTTTTGAAACTTCATTTAAAGCTAATTGGGATCGACCTGCTATTTCTAATTACCAAGGAGAGACTTATCATTATCGTGACATTGCTCGCAAAATTGAGAAGTTGCACATTATGTTTGAAGAGTGTGGATTGCAAAAAGGCGATAAAGTTGCTTTATGTTCAAGAAATCAAGCTAATTGGGCTATTTCTTTCCTTGCAACAATGACCTATGGAGCAGTCCCGGTACCATTGATGCACGAGTTTAAACCGTCAAACATTCACCACCTGGTGAACCATTCAGAATCAAAAGTTTTATTTGTAGATGGCACTATTTGGGAGAATCTATATGAGTCAGAAATGCCTGATGTTCAAGCTATCATTCAAGTAGATTGCTTTGAATTACTCTATTCTTCTAATGAACGAATTACAAATGCGCGTAATCGTTTGAACGAACTATTCGGCAAGAAATATCCCAAGATTTTCACACCGGATTGTCTCAACTACTATGAGGACAAAGCAGATGAATTGGCAATCATCAACTATACATCAGGGACATCGGGTTTCTCTAAAGGAGTAATGATTCCTTATAGAGCTGTTGCTTCTAATCTTGAATTTGGAAGAACTGTTCTTCCAAATATCGACAATACATCAAGAGTCGTTTCGATGTTGCCTTGCGCTCACATGTATGGTCTCATGTTTGAAGTGTTATATGAATTATCGGTAGGTTGTCATGTTCACTTCCTTTCTCGTCTTCCAAGTCCAAAGATAATCATGAAGGCATTGTCAGAAGTTAAGCCTTCAATTGTTATTGCAGTACCTCTTATAATTGAAAAGATATACAAGAACAAGGTTAAACCTGTATTGGAGAGGGCTGGTATTAAGTATGCACTGAAAGTGCCCGGACTTGATAAGATTATTACCGATAGAATTAAAAATGAACTGATTGCAGCATTTGGAGGCGAATTCTATGAAGTAATCATTGGCGGTGCGGCATTTAACAAGGAGGTTGAGTCGTTTTTTAAGAGAATGGGATTTCCATTCACTGTGGGATATGGAATGACAGAGTGTGCTCCTATCATCACTTATTCTGATTGGAAAACAGAAAAGCTATATTCTTGTGGAGAAATAGTGCCTAATATGGAAATGAAAATTGATTCGCCTGATCCACAAAATATTCCGGGCGAATTGCTTGTAAGAGGAGCAAATGTATTCTTAGGATACTATAAAAATCCGGAGGCTACTGAAGAAGTTCTTGATAAAGAAGGTTGGTTACACACAGGAGATATGGGTATTATTGATGCTGATGGCTGTTTGTTCTTGCGTGGTAGATCAAAGTGTATGATCCTTGGACCTTCAGGCCAAAATATTTATCCGGAAGAAATAGAGGCAGTTCTTGATGCCAGAACATATTTTGCTGAATCCCTTGTAATCGAAGATAAGGGAGGTCTCACAGCTTTGGTTTATCCCGATTTTGATCAAGGAGCAAAAGATGGCATGGATCAAGAAACATTTGTAAAATATATTGAATCAACTCTTCCTGAAATCAATAAAGAGCTTCCAAATTATGCTCGTTTGGCAAAAATAGAAGTCATTTCAGAAGCATTTGAAAGAACACCTAAAAAGAGCATCAAACGCTATCTTTACCAACGAAAATAATATTGATTTTCAAAAAAAAACTAAAATGG
>CAZCEB010000128.1:0-5580 GCA_964497305.1 uncultured Muribaculaceae bacterium
ATACAACGTTAAGCACTATTCCTGCTGATGAGATGGGAAAACAACGCTTGATTGTTAAAGAAGAAGGTATTATTGCCGGTATTGAGATCGCAAAAAAGGTATTTGATAAGTTTGACCCTGAGTTGAAAATGACTGTATATATCAATGACGGTGCTCATGTGAAACCCGGGGATATTGCTTTTGAGGTTGAAGGTCGAGTGCGCTCGTTGTTACAAACAGAGCGCGTGATGCTTAACATTATGCAACGCATGAGTGGTATTGCTACTGTTACAGCTAAATATCAAGAGCGTCTTGCCGGATTGAAGACAAAGGTGCTTGATACTCGCAAAACAACTCCGGGATTGCGTATGCTTGAAAAAGAGGCTGTGAAAATAGGTGGTGGTTGCAATCATCGCATCGGTTTGTTTGACATGATTTTGATTAAAGACAATCATGTTGACTTTGCAGGAGGTATCAAGGAGGCAATTGCATCGGCAAAAAAATATTGCAAAGAGACCGGTCGCAATCTCAAAATAGAGATAGAGGTGCGTAATACCGATGAGATTAATCAAGCATTGGAAGCCGGAGTAGATCGCATTATGCTTGATAATTTCACTCCAGAACGCACTCGCGAAGCTGTCGCTTTGATTAATGGTCGTGTGGAGATAGAATCATCGGGCGGTATCACGATTGACACATTGCATGCGTATGGAGAGTGTGGCGTGGATTATATCTCGGTAGGAGCACTCACCCACTCTGTCAAAGGACTTGATATGAGTTTCAAAGCGTGCTAATCACGTTTTATAGATAACATTTTTTCTACACTAAAGCCTATGAAATTGTCAATCAATTCATGGGCTTTGTCTTTTAGTTTTGTTGCCGAGTTGCTTGTTGTTAATCCAATGACGGTGGCTCCTGAAGCCATTCCTGCCTCAAGTCCCTGTATAGAGTCCTCAAAGACATAACAATTTTCAGGGTTGCGGAGTATTGCTTGTGCCGCAAGGAGATAGCCTTGAGGGTCGGGCTTTGATTTGGTTACGTCAGAGCCGGTGATGATGGTGTTGAAATAGTCTTTAAATCCCGGGTGTTGACGATATAAACTCTCCATCTTTACATTATCACTACTTGTAACAATTGCAGAGGGAATATTGTGTTGCTTTAATTGTGTAAGGAATTCAATAACCCCATCATATATTGGATATACGATATTGTTTTCAAAATCATGTACTCTGTTTATGATGTCATGATGGATTGATTGATCAAAATAGGTGTTGAGTATTTTAAATAGTGCATTACCTTTAATAACATAGGCAAAGTTTTCGACTCCGGTGGGATATATTTTTTCAATATCTTCCCAAAATTTAGTGTAAAGTCCCTCACTATCAATGAGTACGCCATCTAAATCAAATAATACTCCAACTTTTTTCATTGTGATATTGTTTTATTTTACGCAAAATTAATACTGAAAACGGCTACTATTGCGATGTTTTGAGTTAATTTTGTAAAATCAAAAGAATATTATGTCGACAAATACAATAAATAGTCCAATGTCATTAGGCTCAGCTCCTATCGGAAAGTTGTTGATGCAATATTCAATACCTGCAATTATTGCAAGTGTTGCAACATCGTTATATAACATTGTCGATAGTATATTTATTGGACATGGTGTGGGGGCAATGGCTATTGCCGGACTTGCGATTACCTTCCCGCTAATGAATCTTGTTATTGCTTTCTGTGTGTTTATATCAGCAGGAGGTTCAACGATATGCTCGATATTTTTGGGACAAAAGGATTTGTCAAGAGCAAAAAAAGTATTGAATAATGTTCTGACATTGAGTATTATTCATTCTATTGTATTTGGAGGATTGTCAATATTGTTTTTAGATGAAATATTGTATTTCTTTGGCGCAACTGATGAAACTATCCCCTATGCGCGAGAGTTTATGAGAATCATTCTATATGGTACACCCATATCTTATGTTTTTATTGCATTAAATAATATGCTACGAGCAACGGGTTATCCTAAGAAAGCTATGGCTACAGCATTAGTAACAGTATTGGTAAATATTATATTGGCTCCTATATATATTTTTGTATTAAAACTGGGTATTGCCGGAGCTGCATTGGCTACAATATGCGGACAAGCAATTGGGTTAATATGGATTTTAAAACATTTTTATTCTAAAGATAGTTTTGTGCATTTTGGCTCTCGCAAAGATTTAAATCTATCAATGTCCATTGTAAAGAGAATTTATTCGATAGGTCTATCTCCGTTTCTAATGAATGTGTGTGCGTGTATTGTTGTTATATTTATAAATAATGCATTACTTGAAACAGGTAAAAACATAGGAGATCTTGCGGTTGGTGCGTTTGGTATTGTTAACCGCACAGGAATGTTGTTTGTTATGATTGTGTTTGGTATAACTCAGGGCATGCAACCTATATTGGGTTTCAATTATGGGGCAAACCAGTGGAGCAGAGTTAAACGTACATTAAAAATAGGTCTTGTTGTGGGTGTTCTTATTACGACGATAGGGCTTATAATGGCAGAGCTATTCCCTTATGAGATATCATATTTGTTCACAACAGATAAAACATTGATTAATATTTCAGTATCAGGATTTAGAATTAGTTTTATATTCTATTCTGCAGTTGGCGGTCAAGTGATTATTCAGAATTTCTTTCAATCAATAGGGAAACCTAATATTTCAATATTTTTATCTCTTACACGGCAATTATTGTTTTTAATACCAACGTTATTGATATTGCCTCATTTGTTTGGTGTTGATGGCGTATGGTTAAGTCTATCTGTCTCAGATTTGCTTGCTTTTTTAGTTGCAGCAGTAACATTGTGGGTGTTGCTAAAGAAAGAGAATAAACATTTTTCGTCGCATATAAATCCATGATTATGGTAAATGAGTTACAATTAAGATTACCTCCTGAGATTGCATATGTTCCATTGCGTTTGAATGCTCATGTATCGGGAATATTAAATGTAGACATTAATCGCATAAAGGCGTGTAAAATAATAAAACGTTCAATTGATGCACGCCAACGTAATGTAATGGTAAATCTTACTATTAGAGTCTATGTAGATGAAGAGCCGGAAACATTATCATTGATAACCCCTATTGAATATAAGTCAGTGGTCGATTCTCCTCAAGTAATTGTGGTTGGTGCTGGTCCGGCAGGATTGTTTGCGGCATTACGACTCATTGAACATGGACTTAAACCAATAGTATTGGAGCGAGGAAAGGATGTTGATTCTCGACGACGTGATATGGCTCGTATTTCGCGAGAAAATATAGTCGATCCGGATTCAAACTATTGTTTTGGCGAAGGTGGTGCCGGGGCGTTTTCTGATGGCAAGTTATATACTCGAAGCAAGAAAAGAGGTTCGGTTGATAAGATTTTATCTGTATTTCATCAGCATGGTGCGTCTGAAGATATTCTGATAGATGCACATCCTCATATTGGTACAGACAAGTTGCCTGGGGTAATAAAAGCAATACGTGAAACAATAGTGAATTGTGGCGGTGTAGTATCTTTTTCATCAAGAGTAACAGATATATTGATAGAGAATGATACGGTTATAGGGGTAGAGACCATTGCAGGTGATCGATATATAGGACCTGTTATATTAGCAACAGGTCATTCTGCAAGAGATATCTATTATCTGCTAAATGATAAAAAGATTGAGATTCAACCAAAGGGGTTAGCTGTTGGTGTAAGATTAGAGCATCCTCAGCATTTGATTGATTGTATTCAATATCATAGTAAGCAAGGACGTGGACAGTATTTGCCTGCTGCTGAATATTCTATGTTAACTCGTGTTGATGGTAGAGCTGTATATTCATTCTGTATGTGTCCGGGAGGCTTTATAATCCCTGCTGCAAGTGATAAAGGACAATTGGTGGTAAATGGCATGTCTCCTTCTAATCGGGGAACAAAGTGGGCAAATTCTGGGATGGTGGTAGAGGTATTGCCTGAGGATTTACCTCAATATGATAAATATGGGAATTTGAAGATGATGAAATTCCAAGAGGATATAGAAGCTGAATTTTTTGCAGAAAGTAATGGCTCACAAAATGCTCCGGCTCAGCGAATGATTGATTTTGTAGAAAGTAGAGATTCAAAAAGGTTACCAAAAACATCTTATGCTCCTGGTGTTCATCCTGCTCGTATCGATAAACTCCTACCCTATTTTATCGCAAAAAGATTGCAACAAGGGTTTCGTGCTTTCGGGCGTAAATCAAAGGGCTTTCTGACTAACGAGGCGGTTTTAATTGGTGATGAGACTCGTACATCCTCTCCTATACGCATACCAAGAAATGATGATACATTGGCTCATGTTTCAATAGCAGGGCTATTCCCATGTGGAGAAGGCGCTGGATATGCGGGGGGGATTGTTTCTGCAGCTATTGATGGGGAGCGTTGTGCTGATTCAATTGCTCGTTTAATCTTCGGTTTGAATCTCTGTTAAAGATCTCATCTCTTTATATTCTTCCCAATCAGGGTCGTTCTCAGCATATATAGTTATAGGAAGTAATTCAAATGGTTGAAGAGTTTCGTTAAATTTCTTTCCGAAAATATTGGTGCTTAATGTGTAAAACACCCAATTGCGTTCGCCATCTCCGGTGTATATGCCTGTTAATATTGCTATAGGATCTTTTTGAAATGTTTTTTCTATAGACGCCTGTACCTCTTCCATTAATGAAGATGTTTCAAAATCGGGCATGCCTGATTTATCACTATTGTATTTCCAGGTAACTTCTATTCTGATATTGAATTTAGTGTTATTCTTAAATTTATCAACATCACGACGACCTGTTACCATAATGAGGTTACCATTTTCGCTTTCGGTTGGAGCTGTCCACCAGTCAGAATTGTTTGCCATATATAAATATTTTACACTAAATTACTAAAAATGTTTTATATTGGTATGGAATAGTGTAAAAAATGATTTTTGTATTTACTTATGTTTTCTGTTAATAAGTTTATATAATTTTATTTGGCATATTTAGAGGCAATTTCCTATTTTTGCAGAAAATAACTTAACATAATAGTATAATGGAAATTAAAGGGAAAATAATTCTTGCTCTTCCTGAAATGTCAGGTACATCAAAAGCCGGAAATGCGTGGAAAAAGCGTGAATATGTATTAGAAACTCAAGAAACATATCCACGTAAGGTTCATTTTGATTTTTTTGGAGAAAGAGCTGATCAATATCCTCTTAATGTAGGAGAAGTTGTTACTTTAAGTTTTGATATCGAAAGTCGTGAATATAATGGACGTTGGTTTACTAGTATTCGTGGATGGAAAGCTGAGAAAGATGGTGCTGCCCCTGCATCAATGCCGTCTCAATCAATACCTGGAGATATTCCCCCACCTCCTGAATTTACGACAACAGATGAAAGTGATGATTTACCATTCTAAACATAAATAAGAAAGCGACTTCATTGAAGTCGCTTTCTTATTTAGTATATTTCGGAAGAAATTATACATATCCACGAATAATACCGCGTTTAGAATTACGCACAAAGAGTATAATCTCATCACGTTCTTTTGATGCCGGTAATTCTGCTTCAATGCGTTCTACAG
>CAZCEB010000129.1:0-5526 GCA_964497305.1 uncultured Muribaculaceae bacterium
AATGTTGTTTTGGGTATATATTTATGAAGAAAATAAAGAAATATTAGGTAACCCCAATCGTATTAAGCCGGGAACTATAGTTATAATTCCTGACGTAGAAAAATATGGCATTGATAAGAATGATTCTGTCTGTATAGAGAACGCAAAGTTAAAAGCTATTGAAATATATGCTCCATATCAAAAATAAGTTTAACCTTTTAAGATGCTAAACTTATAATAGATAAAATTAACACTTTGAATTTACACTTTAGCTATTCAATAGCTAATTTTGCGTATAATATTCCATAAAAGGATAATTTATACGCAAAAATAAAAAATCTAACATATTAAACCTCATGAGTGAAACAATAAACATCCGAGAACTTAACGATCTCGTTACCAGCAAAAGTGATTTTGTAAACTTAGTAACCAAGGGTATGGATCAAACAATTGTTGGGCAAAAACATTTGGTTGATTCTTTACTTATAGCTCTGTTATCTAATGGTCATGTGCTGCTTGAAGGTGTCCCTGGTTTGGCAAAAACATTGGCAATAAAGACATTATCGCAAATTGTAGATGCAAAATATAGTCGCATTCAGTTTACGCCAGACTTGTTACCTGCAGATGTTATAGGCACAATGGTGTATAGCGCACAGAAAGAACAATTTCAAGTAAAACGAGGACCTGTGTTTGCTAATTTTGTATTAGCTGATGAAATTAATCGTGCTCCAGCTAAAGTACAAAGTGCACTACTTGAAGCAATGCAGGAACGTCAAGTTACAATAGGGAGCAAAACATTTCCTCTTGATGATCCATTTCTTGTTATGGCGACACAAAACCCAATCGAACAAGAAGGTACTTATCCCCTACCTGAAGCTCAAGTTGACAGGTTCTTGTTAAAGGTAATTATTGGATACCCAACAAAGGAGGAAGAAAAGGTTATTATTCGTCAAAACATTTCTCGCGAACAAAAAGAGATTAAAGCGCTTTTAAAGCCAGACGAGATCATTGAAGCGCAAAAAATTGTTGAACAAATTTATCTTGACGAGAAAATTGAACGATATATAGTAGACATTGTATTTGCTACTCGCTACCCTAATGAATATAACTTAAACGATTTGGCAAGTATAATTTCTTTTGGAGGATCTCCTCGTGCATCAATTAGTTTAGCAAAAGCCTCTCGTGCTTATGCATTCTTACGTGGTCGTGGGTATGTTATACCTGAGGATGTCAGAGCTGTGTGTCATGATGTGCTTCGCCATCGTATTGGATTAACCTATGAAGCGGAAGCAAACAGTATCACAGCCGATGAGATTATCTCCGAAATACTTGATAAAGTAGAAGTTCCCTAATTAATATCTAATCTGTTAGAATTATTTATTAATTTGAAAACACTTGACTATGGATGCAAATGAACTTTTAAAGAAAGTTCGCAAAATAGAGATTAAAACAAGAGGATTGTCTCAGAATATATTTGCAGGAGAATATCATTCTGCATTTAAGGGACGTGGCATGACATTTGCAGAAGTACGTGAATATCAGTATGGAGATGATATTCGTGATATAGATTGGAATGTTACTGCGCGTCAAAATCATCCCTATGTCAAAGTATATGAAGAGGAGCGCGAATTAACTGTAATGTTGCTTGTTGATGTTTCTGGTAGTAGAAACTTTGGTGCAGTTGGTGTAGAAAAGCGTGAAATGATTGCTGAGATTGCTGCTACTCTTGCGTTTTCGGCAATTCAGAATAATGATAAAATTGGTGTAATGTTTTTTTCTGATAAGATAGAAAAATTTATTCCACCGAAAAAAGGGCGTAAACACATATTATTTATAATTCGCGAATTATTGAATTTTCAGCCAGGAAATAGAGGAACTGATATTTCTAAAGCATTACAGTATTTAACTGATGCAATAAAGAAGAGATGTACTACTTTTTTAATTTCGGATTATATTAATGTCGATAATTACTACAAGGCCCTGTCTATAGCAAACAATAAACACGATGTAACTGCTATACAAGTTTATGATAAACGTGATGCTCAATTGCCGGATGTAGGACTTATGAAAATTAAGGATTTGGAAACAGGCAGAGAACAGTGGATAAATACATCTTCTTCTAAAGTTAGACAGGCGCACAATAAATGGTGGTATGAACGTCAACAACAAATGATTGAAACAATGCGTCGTTGTCGTGTGGATATTGCGTCAATTGCAACTGATGAAGATTATGTTAAAGCGCTTATGGGATTATTCCAAAAACGAGGAGTAAAGTGATTTAATCATAATTAATTATGGGAAAAACATATAAAATGAGATGTAAGTTGATATTATTGATTACGCTATGCTTTTTACCATATTGTGCAAATGCCAATATCTCAATTAAAGCATCGCTTGATTCGGCATACATTATAATGGGCAAGCAAACCACTCTGCATGTTGAAATAGTCGAAAATATCTCAACAATTGGAGTTCTACCAATAAATAATGAACGTGTTGATACATTAATAAAAACAATTGAGATTATTAGTCGTGGGACTACAGATACTATTGATTTACAAAATAGCAGACGTCAGATTAAGCAAGATTTTATAATCCAGTCTTTTGATTCAGGGTTATACACGATACCGCCAATATTATACATTGCAAATAATGATAGTTTTAAATCAAATGAGTTAGCGTTAAAAGTTATCCCTGTACCTGTAGATTCAATGGCCACAATAAATGGTCAAGCTCAGATTATTTCACCAAACACAAAATGGTATGATTATCTACCAGATTTTATTACAGACTATTGGTGGTGTATTCTTATCGTATTAATTGTTGTGATAGGTGGGATTTTATTATATATTACCCGAAAAAAAAATGTTGTCATTCCTCTTATCCCACGAAAGAAACCAATTCCACCATATGACCTTGCAATGAAACAATTGGCAATATTAAAAGAAGAAAAATTGTGTGATAAAGGTCAAGAAAAAGAATTTTACACTCGTCTTACAGATATCTTGCGTATATATATTGATACTCGCTTCGGAATAAATGCGATGGAGATGACATCTTCACAAATAATTGACGCTCTTAATCGAAATACAGAAACAAAAGAGCCAAACAAGTATATGAAGCAAATATTAGAAATTGCTGATTTTGTAAAATTTGCTAAAGTTAGACCATTACCAGACGATAATGCAAAATCATTCAATTGGGCAACTCAATTTGTTATTGATACCAAACCTATGGAAACCGAAGAAGAGGACAAAACAAATAGATAGACACTCAAATTTAAAGTATAACTTAATAATTGACAATAATGCAATTTGCACATCCAGAATATTTATGGCTATTTATTTTGTATATACCATTTATTACATGGTATATACTAAGACAACATAATCATCCTACTTTACATATTTCTACTATTAGCCCATATAAAAAGCTCCCTCGTTCGTATAAGGAATACCTATTTTATGCTTTATTCGTAATCCGTTTAGCTATAATAGGATGTATTATTATTATATTAGCTCGACCACAAACAAGAGATAGTTGGAGAACTTCTTCCACTGAAGGAACTGATATAATTATCGCTCTTGATATTTCATCAAGTATGTTGGCAAGAGATTTTAAACCCGATAGATTGGAAGCTGCTAAAAATGTCGCTGCTAAATTTGTCGCGGGGAGAACATCAGACAACATTGGCGTCGTTATATTCGCAGGTGAGAGTTTTACTGCTGTGCCTATGACAACTGATCGTTCTCTTCTATCAAATTATATTAAAGATATTAAAATGGAGATGCTTGAGGATGGGACAGCGATAGGAGATGGACTTGCTACTTCAATAAATCGTATTAAAGATGGCAAGGCTAAATCAAAAAGCATAATTCTTCTGACCGATGGATCAAATAATACAGGAAATGTTGCGCCTGTAACAGCAGCTGAAATAGCAAAAAAATATGGCATAAAGGTTTACACAATTGGTGTGGGTAGAAATGGAATGGCCCCATTCCCGCAACAAAATATGTTTGGGCGCATAGAATACGTTAATATGCCTGTCGTTATTGATGAAAATACATTACAGAATATCGCCTCCATTACAGGAGGAAAATATTTTAGAGCGACAGGAAATAATGTATTATCAGACGTATTTGATGAAATCGACAAATTAGAAAAAACAGAAATGGACGTAAAGCATTTTTCACACACAGAAGACAATTATATGATGTGGGCATGGCTTGCATTATGCCTATTTTTTATCGAAATAATATTAAAAAATACAATTTTACGCACAATTCCGTAAATTAAATTATATGGTAAGTTTTGCATATCCTGCGTTATTATATTTATTATTACTTATTCCTGTAATAATCTTTATACATATTTGGGCAAAAATCGCGCAGAAAAAAAAAATAACCCGATTTGGAAGAATTGATATTTTGTCAAATTTAATGCCAAATGCGTCTAAATATAAATCTTGGATTAAGTTATCATTGCAACTAATTGCATTATCATCTATTGTAATTGTATTAGCTCGGCCAAGAGCAGGAGCTAAAGAAGAAACCTCAACTGTTAAAGGTATCGAAATTGTTATTGCCTTTGATGTTTCAAACTCAATGTTAGCATCTTCTAATGATGATCCAAATGGAATTAGCCGACTTGATAGAGCTAAATTTATATTAGAAAAACTCATAGATAAACTCAGTAACGACAAGATTGGTCTAATTGTATTTGCAGGAGATGCATATACTCAATTACCTATTACGTCAGATTTTGTTTCTGCAAAAATGTTTCTTAATAGCATCAATACCGAAATGGTTCCAACTCAAGGAACCGCTATTGGTGCTGCGCTTTCAATGGCGGTCAACTCTTTTACACCAGATGAAACAACTCAAAAGGCGATAATCATTATAACAGATGGAGAGAATCATGAAGATGATGCAATAGGAGTTGCAAAAGTTGCTGCAGAACAAGGGATTCAAATCGATGTGATTGGTTTGGGGTCAGGAAAAGGCGCTCCCATTCCCATTAATGCACGTAAAGGTATTTATATGAAAGATGCATCAGGAAAACCTGTAACAACTTATTTAAATGAGAATATGGCAAGAGAAATAGCACAAGCAGGAAATGGTATATATATATCAGGTAATAGTTCTTCTGCAATAAATGAGATTGTCTCACAACTTGATTCTCTTGAGAAATCAGATTTAGAACGAGTAGTTTATTCTTCAAGTGCAGAACAATTTCCTATTTTTGCATGGATTGCTTTAATTTTCTTAATTGTTGATATATTTATTCTTGACAGCAAGAATGCATTACTAAAAAAAATAAATTTCTTTAGTAAATAATTATATGAAAAAAATAACTTCATCTATACTATTAATAGCGTTAATTTGTCCGATTATATTAATGGCTGAGACAACAAACTCGTCCATGAAAAAAGAGCGGAATTATGTACGTCATGGTAATGAGCAATATAATGATCACCACTATCGAGATGCTGAAATATTATACAAAAAGGCGTTGGAAATTAATCCGACATCAGAGATTGCACTATTT
>CAZCEB010000130.1:0-5490 GCA_964497305.1 uncultured Muribaculaceae bacterium
TTCACGGCGCGCCTTGTGAGGGTTGTTATGCATCGATATTTGCGTAATTTGCATTCGCTTCAATAAATTCGCGACGTGGTCCCACATCTTCGCCCATGAGCATTGAGAATATGCGGTCGGCTTCGGCAGCGTCACTGATGTTTACTTGTTTTAACAGACGCTTTTCAGGGGACATTGTGGTTTCTCGTAATTCTTCAGCGCTCATCTCTCCAAGACCTTTATATCGTTGTACTTTAGTCTTATCTCCATTGGCTGCAATGAAACGTTGAACATCGGCATCGGTCCAGCAGTATTCTTCGACTTTTCCACGTGTACATTTGTATAATGGAGGAGTAGCAAGGTAGAGATAACCTTTCTCAATTACCGGTCGCATGCGGCGGAAGAAGAATGTCATTAAAAGTGTCGCGATGTGGCTACCATCGACGTCGGCATCGGTCATGATGATGATTTTGTGATAGGCAATGCGAGAAATATTGACTTCTTTAGGGTCTTCTTCGGTGCCTATGGTTACGCGCATAGCGCGGAACAGACTTGTGATTTCTTGGTTGTCGAAAATCTTGTGGTCCATTGCTTTTTCTACGTTTAGAATCTTACCGCGTAGAGGGAGAATGGCTTGGAATGTGCGGTCGCGTCCTTGTTTGGCTGTACCACCTGCAGAATCCCCTTCGACAAGGAATAGCTCGCAGTCTTCGGCTGTGCGAGATGAACAGTCGGCAAGTTTGCCTGGAAGTCCACCTCCACTTAATGGAGATTTACGCTGAATTTTAACGCGAGCGTTATATGCTGCATGGCGAGCTTGTGCTGCCAATATTACTTTTTCAACAATGGTTTTTGCTTGTTTTGGATGCTCCTCAAGGTAATAACGAAGTGCTTCGCTCACAGCGGCTTGTACAGCTCCGATGACTTCATTGTTGCCGAGTTTTGTTTTGGTTTGTCCCTCGAATTGTGGCTCCATGACTTTAACAGATACCACGGCTGTCAAACCTTCGCGGAAATCGGCAGGGTCGATGTCGATTTTTACTTTTTCAAGCATCTTTGAGTCTTCGGCATATTTTTTTAGCGTAGAAGTTAATCCGCGACGGAATCCGGTGAGGTGGGTGCCGCCTTCAATAGTGTTGATATTGTTTACAAATGAGTAAACGTTTTCGTTGTATGTACTATTATAGGTTAGCGCAACTTCAACAGGTATGCCTTGACGCTCGGTATTTAGATGAATAACGTCTTGGATGAGGGATTCTTTATTAGAATCTATATATTCAACAAATTCACGAAGACCGTCTTTTGAGTAGAATTCTTCATGTTTAGGAAGACCATCTTCGCTAATTTCACGCATATCGGTTAATGTTAATCGTATACCCGCGTTTAGAAATGCAAGGTCGCGGAGACGATTAGCAAGAGTGTTGTAATCGTAAATGGTTGTTGTGAAAATTGTGTCATCGGGGAGGAACGTTACACTTGTGCCTGTATGATCGCTAGTTCCTTCGATGCGAAGTTCTGTTGTTGGTTTGCCATAGGCGTATTCTTGAACGTGGATTTTTCCGTCGCGATGAACTTCTGCTTTTAAATAAGATGATAGCGCGTTAACACAAGATACACCCACGCCATGGAGACCTCCTGATACTTTGTAGGAACCTTTGTCGAATTTACCCCCTGCGTGTAATACAGTGAGAACAACTTCAAGAGCTGATTTGCCTTCTTTCTCGTGCATGTCGACAGGAATACCACGACCATTGTCTACAACTGTAATAGAGTTGTTTTTGTTAATGGTAACATCAATATGGTTGGCATACCCGGCGAGAGCTTCGTCGATGGAGTTGTCAACAACTTCATATACTAAATGGTGTAGACCTTTTACGCTTATATCGCCAATATACATTGCCGGACGTTTGCGAACGGCTTCCAAGCCTTCAAGGACTTGGATATTACTGGCGCTATATTCCTCTTTTTCTTCTATCATAGTTTTTTAGTTATTTTAATTCGTGTGGTTTATCCACATTTTTAGCGGAATGGATTTGCTATAATTAGCAAACAAAGATACGAAAAATCGGTGGTTTTACAAAATTTTTTACACGACTATTCGAGTGTTTTAGAAAAGCTAATAAAATAGTGAAAAATTGTAAAAAACAGATAGAATGTTTGCATTGCTCATTAAAGAGAGTTACCTTTGCATCGCTTTTTAACAAATCGGGATGTAGCTCAGCCAGGTTAGAGTACGCGTCTGGGGGGCGTGTGGTCGGAAGTTCGAATCTTCTCATCCCGACAAAGAAAGAGGTTGTTTCAATAAAACAACCTCTTTCTTTGTTATATCTTTTGCCAAGTATAGTTTAATTTTTCTGCTTTGCGGCTATGGAAATGGTGAAGGATATTGTGTATGGGGCGATATATGAGCATTAATGGGATTGTTAGCATTGGTTTGCGAGAATGTAATGCAATTGATGTGCTGCGCCATGAAATAATGAGTGGAATCCAAAGGATTAACGATAGTAAAAGGATTGTAATTGTTATCAGAAGATTAGGTAATGATGTTAAGATTGCTGAAATTGATAGAATGAGCCATAGCCATATCATTGCAGAACTGATGCAAAAAAATGCGTCAGCTGTGTGTTTAATGTACTTTGTGTTGAATTTACGGATTGATTTTTGCTCACGATATACAACTTTAGGCTCGCGACGATAAATACATTCGACATAGGATTCAGGAGATAGCTCAACTGCTGTGTTGTCGGATGTTGCTATTTCGCTGATAAAAATGTCGTCGTCTCCGTGGTGGAGATTGAGCGAGCGAGAGAACCCTTTATTGCTAAAAAAGAGTTCCCTGCTATAGGCAATGTTGGCATCAATTCCACGATAAGGCTTTTGTCGAATTGCCGAAGATAGATATTTTGTTGCGTCGATGACTGTATTGAATGCACGAGTGCGAGCTCCATATTTTTTGTCGGCGGAAATAGAGTGTGAAGCATATCCGATAACAATTTGTTTGTCGGCAGTAAAGTGCTGAGCTATAGATGATAACCATTTGTTTGATGCGATTCGACACGATGATTTTGTAATTACTACATATTCGTGTTTTGCGGCTTTAATTCCAATGGTTAAGGATAGCTTTTTTCGGCTTAGATAGCGTGCTTCGTCGGGAGTATAGGTGATGTATAGGTTTTTGTGGGTTTGGCTTAATTCGGTAACGATATCTTTGGTCGTTTCAGATGAGCCATCGTTTACTACGATAACTTCAAATGGGGAAGGGTAGCTTTGGCTTAAAACATCAATGAGCATGTGCGCTAAGTTGTCAGAATCGTTGTGGGAATATACAATTACTGAAACGGGTGGTAAAACAGCATCTGTAAGAATTTTGTTTGATTTGATGTATTTTGTGATACACGATATTCTGCTACGATATAATGTGAGCAGGAATATAATGGGAATGATTGATGCGCAAGCGAAAATTATTGAAATTAGAGGGATATGTAGTGAAAACATGATTATTGATTGAATTGAATTGCAAAGTTAGCAATAGTTTTACAATAAAACTAAGAATGAGAATTAAAGATATTTTGAAATTATGTTTTAAATGACTACCTTTGCGCTCGCAAAATTAAATCGGTGGTCGATTATAATAATACGGATATTTCTTCCGTTATCAAAGTAAAACATTGAGTTAACCCAAATGATAAATTTAATATGAAATCACGTTTCGTGTATCTTGTTGTGTGCTTGGCTGTAATGTTAAGTGCTTGCTCTTCATCAAAGAACTCTCTAACTTATTTTGAAGATATAAAGGGAATTGAGTCAGGTAATGTGCCCTCAACAGAATATTCCGTAAAAATAATACCAAATGATGAACTATTTATAACAGTAACATCATTAATCCCTCAGGCAACAGCTGCTTATAATTTGCCGATTTCAAATCCGGGAATATTGGAAGTGTTGAATGTAACAACTCAACCCCAGCAACAAACTTATATTGTTGATAAAGCAGGAGATATTGATGTCCCCATTGTTGGAAAAGTTCATGTAGAAGGTCTTACAACTCAGCAAATTAAAGGAAAATTAGTGGAACTTATAGGTAAGGATGTGGATGATCCTATTGTTCGAGTTGAGTTGGTAAACTTCCGTGTAAACGTGTTGGGCGAAGTTCAAAAACCCGGAGCAATTTCGGTTAAAAGAGAGCGTTATTCAGTGCTCGATGCTCTTGCTGATGCCGGTGATTTAACTGAATTTGGAGAAAGGTCTAATATCTTGTTAATCAGAGAAGAAAATGGTGCTAAAACATATCATCGTTTGAATTTAAATGAAGCATCGGTATTGTCGTCTCCATATTTCTATTTACAACAAAATGATGTGGTCTATGTTGAACCAAATGACATACGCAAAGATAATTCAAAATACAATCAAAATAATGCATTTAAACTCTCGGTGATTTCGACAATAGTGAGTGCCTGCTCAGTAATCGCATCACTCGTAATCGCCCTAACAGTAAAATAATACTAATCTTATATTGAATAACAGATATGGCAGTCAATACTAATAATAAGTTGAAATCAGACAACATCAATATCGCCGAACTGATAAAAGAATATAAATCGAAATGGTTATACTTTGCTATTTCGGTTTGTGTTTTTTTGTGTTTGGGTGTAGCTTATGCGTTGTTGAAGAAACCTGTTTATAATATCCATGCAAGTGTGTTGATTTCACAGGAGGACCAAACCGGTAGTGCGAATGATATGATGAAGCAGTTCAATATGGGGGATATGTTTGGAGGATATAGCTCTGTATATGATGAATTGGCTATTATGACATCTCATGATGTGATGACGCAGACGGTTAAGGATTTGGGGCTTAATATTGATTATACTGTCAGAAGAAATATTTTTAAGAAAGAATTCAGATATAAGGATTCTCCGGTAGAATTGAGTTGCAATCCGGCAATTCTCGATACATTGCGTCATCACTTGTATTTCAAACTGAAAATTTCTGAGGATGACAAGGTTGATATCGAAGCATTGGATGATGATGGAGATGAAGACTTGGCAGAGATTGAAGATGCGGAGTTTCCGGTTGAACTTAAAACCTCATATGGGACTTTTGTGTTTGACAAGACATCACATTATGATGCAGTAAAGGAGGATTGCGGGTCATTCAAGGTGTATATATCAATGCGAGGCTACGAGTCAAAGGCTGAATTGTTAGCGAAAGACTTGATGATAGGTATTCCTGATAAAGATGCAAATGTGATAGGTCTTGATTATCAGACACCGTATATTGAATATGGTAAAAAAATCGTAGATACAGCAATTGATAATTATAATAGAAAGGGAATTATAAGCAAACAG
Source organism: uncultured Muribaculaceae bacterium (assembly GCA_964497305.1). Taxonomy (GTDB): domain Bacteria; phylum Bacteroidota; class Bacteroidia; order Bacteroidales; family Muribaculaceae; genus RGIG4079. The sequence goes on from CAZCEB010000130.1 coordinate 5,328, forward strand.
GTAAAGGATTCTAAAACAGCGGAATTTATCGAAAAACGTCTTGAGACGCTTGTAAATGAGCTTAATGCAACAGAAGAAACTATAGAAAGCTATAAACGCTCACATAATACATCAAGCGTATCGGCTGAGGCAACATACCTTTTCGGAAGGAAAAAGGCATTGG
>CAZCEB010000131.1:0-5467 GCA_964497305.1 uncultured Muribaculaceae bacterium
TGAAATTGATGAATTTGGTATTCATTGGCCCGAAATTGATGAAGATTTGAGTTTTGAGGGATTCTTTTTTGAAAAAAAGAAAAATAAATTATATGAGTTGTTTATAAACCATCCCGAACTAAATGCTTCTGCTATAGCTCGTCGTTTAGGACTATCTCAAAGTCTATTTGCACAATATATAAGTGGTACAAAGAAACCATCTAAAGCAAGGGAACATTTGATTATTTCTGAGATAAATAAAATTGGCACAGAATTACAAGCTATTGCTATGTAGTATTAATAGTAAAAAAGAAAATGTAAAGGATATATTACATTTTTACTCGTATGTTTAATTAATTATGGGTGTCGAGGCTCTCGACTTATTTTTCAATTGTAGGAGTGAAGATGATTTGGGCGAGAGAGTCGCTGTGTTGGCGGATGTAGGATTCAAATGATGAGGTGTAGTGATGAGCTGCTTGGTGGCTCACTTTTTTGCTGATTTCGGTAGCTCGTGCCTTAACATCAAAAATCTTAATCATTAGTTCTTTGTCGGTCATCTCCTGCTCAATGATTTCTTGTGCATGTTTTTCCCCAAGTTGACTTGCTGCTTCGTTGTATTCGTCCTCTTTAGAGAAACAAGATGTCAGCAACGAGAATGATATTATTGATAAATATAGCAGGTGTTTCATGGAACGATTATTTATTGTCAATTATAGATTGAATTTTCTCTTTAACACGCTCCATGAGCCATCGCGGGGTTGATGTCGCACCGCATATACCGATGCTTTCCACTTCATTTAGCCAAGTCGTTTCAATCTCATTTTCGTTGGAAATGAGGTGAGTGTTGGGGTTTACCTCTAAGCATTTGCCATAAAGGATTTTGCCGTTACTGCTCTTTTTCCCGCTGACAAATAAAATCAATTGGTGAGATGCCGCAAAATCTCGCAGACGACCAACACGATTTGAAACTTGACGACAGATTGTATCGTAATAATTAAATGTAGTGCCGGAGGCTTTACGTTGCTTAATTTCCTCGATTATTTGTGTGAGTCCATCGGGCGATTTGGTGGTCTGAGAATATAGGGCAATATCTTTGTCAAAATCTATGCGAGAAAGCCCGGTGGTGTCTTCAACAACGATGGCTTCGCCTAATGTTTGTCCCACAAGACCATTAACTTCGGCATGACCTGTTTTACCATATATCACGATTTGAGGACGAGGACTTTCAGTGTCATAGGTTTTCTTGATGCGGCGTTGTAATTGCAAAACTACAGGGCATGTGGCATCAATTATTTCAATATTGTTTTTACGTGCAAGTTCATAGGTCGATGGTGGCTCACCATGAGCACGTAACAACACTTTAACATCATGCAGGTGGCTCATCTCTTCGTGAGTGATGGTTATCAATCCTTTGCTACGCAATCGTTCTACTTCATCGCTATTGTGGACGATGTCGCCAAGGCAATATAGCTTGCCCGATTTCTCTAATTCTTCCTCGGCCTTGCGAATGGCAGTAACCACACCGAAACAGAATCCTGAATCATTGTCAATCTCTATGGAAATATCAGCCATTAAGATTTCAAATTTTCTATTGTTGAGTTATAGATGTTTAGCAACCACTGATTCTGTTCCTCAATAGTCATTATTGAATTGTCGAGGTCAATGGCATCGTCGGCACGTCGCAGAGGGCTTTCCGAGCGAGTTTCATCAAGAAGATCTCGGTGTTTGACATTTGCAAGGATTTCGTCAAGGGATGTTTCGATGCCTTTGTCGGTTAATTCCTTATATCGACGTAGAGCTCTTGTCTCTGCCGATGCGTTGACAAAGATTTTCATTTCGGCAGAGGGGAATACCGTAGTGCCGATGTCGCGACCGTCCATTACAATGCCTTTTTCTTTACCAAATTGTTGTTGCATTGCTACAAGCGCATGACGCACGTCTGGAATAGCAGCAACTTGCGAAACGTTGCTTGATACTGCCAATTGGCGTATTTCATTTTCTACATCCTCTCCATTGAGCATGGTGTGTTGTTTCTCGCCATCAACGTTAAAGTCAATATGTATTTCAGATAATGAATTTATGAGTTTTTCTTCATTAACTACACCTTCGGTTGAAATCATTGCGTTGCGCATTGCATATAGCGTTACTGCACGATACATTGCACCCGAATCAATATATCGGTAACCAATGGTGCGAGCAAGAGCTTTTGCCATGCTGCTTTTGCCCGATGATGAATATCCATCAATGGCAATTATTATAGAGGGATTATTTGTCATGTCTTTAATTACAAAAAGTCGTTTATGCTTGTTGCGAGGTTGAACATGAGAGTGGTGGCTCCTGTGTGGGGTTGAGCAAGAGCAACACCTATTCTGAATTGTTTTACGTTCAGACCTGCAGCTAATGAAAATCCTGATAGAAAATTACGAGAATATGTACTCATGTCGGTACGGGTTTTGTAATTATATCCTATACCTATGTGAAGTCGATCTGAGGGTACATAATCGGCGGCAAATATCAAATGACGGAACAGATTGGAACTGAATGAGCTTTTTAACTCAGGTTTGGCATTTATTGTCCCATCTCCTGTTTCGTAATAGGGTAATTCCCATTTTGTCAGATTCCATGCTGTAACAGAGAAACGGAATGGGAGAGTGCCGAATGATTGTGTCCATCCAAGACGCACGTCAATTGGTAGGCGGTCATAGGATTCATCAAATCGTTTAATCTGTCCTCCAAGATTAGCAATAACAACCGACAATGATTGATCTTTATCAGGATCGTAATAGTTTATACCTATGTCGGTGGCAAGAGCCATCGCCGAATATTCTTCATAGCTACTGTATATGTATTTTACGCTGATTCCACCACGCAATCGGTCGGTAATATCGTGAGAATATGTGAGATTAAAAGCCATGTCTTGAGCTGTAAATGTGCCGGTTATTGTTCCATCGGCATCGGCACTTTGCATTTCTCCATATCCAAAGTATCTTATCCCAACTGCCCATGCTCCACGTTCATGAGCTTTTGCACCAAATTTTACTCCGGCAAAATTAGATTCACCAAGGTAGTGCATGTAGCTAAGACCTATTTGTTTATCCATTTCGGTGCCAAGTAATGCCGGATTTTGGTCGGTAATGTTAATGTCGTCCTCAACAGTCGAAATATTTACCCCACCCAACCCATATATGTGTGTTGAAGTGGGAATATTCAAGAAATTATATGAAACAGAGCCGTCTTGAGCTATTGAAGGGACAGCGATAAACAGAGCTAAAAGTATTGTCAGATATGTTTTGAATGAATTCATTTTGAGGTATCTTGCTCTATCGTTATTAATATGTAAATGCATAAAATTATAACGTAACAAAGGGGCATTGTATTATATCTTTTGATAGATTTTTACGATTGCCCCTAAAACTGTAAACAAAGATAAAACAATAATAATCATTCTCAAAATCCTATATTCAATTTTGTCTATGTGGATATTAGATTTTACATTTGTTGCAGTAAATCAATATTTCATGATAACTCAATGGTGTAGAATATGGTTGTTTCTAATCGTCTCAATAGTGGCGATAGGGGCTAATGCGCAAATGAAGCGCATAGTCGCTTCTCATCACTCGCATCAGAGTGCTCCTCGTTATATGGAGGTATATGAATGTGATTTTGTTGACGAACAACCTCAGTTTCCCGGAGGAGAGGTTGAATTGATAAAGTACATTAACGCAATGCGTCGCTATCCTGCTGATGCCTATTATCAAAATATTGAGGGACGTGTGTTGTGTGGATTTGTTGTAAATACCGATGGCTCATTGTCTCATATTTCGGTTATAAGAGGAGTTGAGCCAAGCCTCAATCGTGAGGCTGTGCGACTTATCAGTCGCATGCCTCGATGGGTTGCCGGAAAGGTTGAGAATCAATCAGTACCGGTTTATTATATCCTTCCTATCGTTTTCCGTCGTTGAAAGGTGTTATATCTTTCGTAGTATAGAAAACATGTATCCTGTCGATAGTGCAATTGTCATTGCAATCATGACAACATAATTGAAAATATCACCTACGGTGATTACATCGCTGTTGGTTGTTGTTGCGATGAGCATATACCAAAAAATTCCTAATGTTATTGCGGCCGCCAAAAATCCGGTATTTTCAATCCGTGCAGCCCAATTTGGTCTCTTTTCAGGCAAACGATTCATTACCTTGCGTGTAAACCAAGGATTGACGGGAGCTTGAGGAAGTTCTCGTTTAAGAAATTCTTTTATATGCTTGTCTGTTGAGTCGTGTTTCATCTTTTTCAGTCTCAAAATTAGTCAAATTATTTTATTGATTCAACACTTCTGCCATTTTTACTCTTGCTCGTGAGAGATAGGATTTTATTGTTCCTTGTGGTAAAGAGGTAATGTCGGCAATCTTTTTTATTGGTTGGTCTTCAATATAGAATAGTAAAACAACTGTGCGTTCGGTTTCGTTCAATGCTTTCATGCACACATCAATATCCATGCGAGCATCTGATGCATTCAAGCATTGATAGCCTTCATCGGGTGGAACATCGGCAGTCTCCTCGCTTTCTTCTCGTTGCTTGCGCATATAGGAGTAAAATTCATTATATGCTATGCGATAAAGCCATGTTTTAAATCGAGACAATCCCTTGAAAGAACGTATCGATAAATAGGCTTTGATGAATGTCTCTTGCGATAGATCGTCGGTTAATGCGGCATCGCCAAGAGTGAGATTGAGAAGAAAACGTCGCAAGCCATCTTGATATTCCTCGACCAATCGCCCAAATGCGTTGCGGTCATCTGCGGCAACGCATCGAGCTATCAGTTTGAGTTCATCAAATTTGCTCAACATCTGTATCTTCGTTGTTTGTTTTGTTTTCTGAAATGTTTTTGTTGCGGTCTTCTACAAAGTAGGTTATGAGTTTGGCTATCCCAACGAATAAGGGAATAAGGCCTATCATCGCTGTTTCTATGGAGCCACATACCAAGAATAGACATATCAGCCCAAGCCCCCAACCTATCCACACAAGTCCAGATTGCAAACGGCTCTTTTTGTCTTCTACTTGGAAGAAACTTTCAGGTAGTGTCATGTTCTTTTCTATTGCCTTTTCTGCTATGCGATAACGTATTGTGCGTTTACGATAGATGAAATAACAAATGAAGAAAATAGGTAGAGTAAAAATAACAACGCCTGTCAACAATCCTCCGATAACTGCAATTTTACTAAGAGTATGTTCCATCATCTCTTCTTCGTGGTCATATTTTGCCTCAATCGTTTTACGAACTTCTTCATTATAGACGACAGCTGTATTGGCATCGATATTTTCAAATTTTTCTTTGAGTTTATATGCTATTTTTTCTACGTTTTGCTCAAAGTTTTTGGTGGTGTCCAATTCTTCGTTGATTGTTTTGGCAATAATTTCCATGCGATTTTCAAACTCGTTGGTGTTTTGAGCTTTGACATTACAAGGAATCATTAATACAGTCAAAAG
>CAZCEB010000132.1:0-5450 GCA_964497305.1 uncultured Muribaculaceae bacterium
TATTTCAAATGTCTTTATGACATTTGCTTGGTATGGGCATTTAAAATTACAATCATCCGGAATTTCGTCAAATTGGCCCTTATTTGTTGTTATATTATTCTCATGGGCAATAGCTTTTTTTGAATATTGCTGTCAAGTTCCGGCTAATCGTATTGGCTTTGATGGTAATGGAGGTCCCTTTTCTCTAATCCAATTAAAAGTTATGCAGGAGGTAATCACTCTTATCGTGTTTGTGATATTCAGCTTGCTTGCATTTGAGGGTACAGAGATAAAATGGAATCATATTCTTGCATTTGTATTTCTTGTTGCAGCAGTATATCTTGTATTTATGAAATAAAAACAAATAAATTTAATTTTTAACAGACTTTTTTGAGTGTGGCTTGTTATATTGGTGAAATGTATAACCAATAAATTCAAGTAACTATGTGCGGAAAATTAAATTTTATGTTGGCGTTTCTTGGTGGGGCAGTTGCCGGAGCCGGAGTTGCGTTATTGTTTGCACCCCAAAAAGGCGAAGATTTGCGTGCGCAAATCAAGGAAATGCTCAAACGCAAAGGTATGTGTAATTGTGAAGCCAAGGTAGAGGAGATTGTTGAAGAATTGAATGTTAAAGATTAATCTCCTATTCTGAAATTTTAATCTAATGGCATTAAATCGACTTTAAATAAAGGCTGATTTAATGCCTTTGTTATTTAGGTCTATGAGTACAAATAATGGTTTTTCAATAATATTGAATTTATTCAAGAAGATATTTCGGCTTGAAATAGAATTTGTTAAATTGACTTTAGCCGAGAAGATGATAATATTATTCTCTGTTTTGGCATTGTCATCTGTGGCATTTGTGATTGTGATGTGTGCGATGTTGTTTATTTCTATTGGAGCTGCAAAATTTTTGGCGTTTTATTTTCCTGATTATATGGGATATATGCTATTAGGGGTATTGTATTTGTTATTGCTTATATTGCTTTTTAGTTTTAAGAGAATATTAATAATCAACCCAATCTCACGCATGATTTCAAAATTAGTAATTAATCCACCAAAATAAAAATTATGAAAGATAAAGTAGATAGGAGTTGGGATGGTTATACACTTGATGAATTGCGTTATCGCATAGTCGTGAATAGGGTGTCGTTGAATGTAGAGAAACAGCGCTTAACTGAATTTGGACAGATGGTTAACGCAAATCCGTTTGGCGTTATAGGTGGTAATTCGTTAAGTGGATATTTTGAGAAAATAATGTCGGCATTAAACTATTTTGATATTGCGATGAAAGTAGTTAGGCGAATACGAGAGATTTTGAATTCACAGAAAAGCAGTTAAAAACAACGATTGATTAGAAGTATTGATTATTTAATGAATAATTAATATCTTTGTCATATTGAGTAATTAAAAAAGTTATGAAGAAATTATTATTATCACTTGTTGTCGCAATGTTAATGTGTGCGTGCGCACCTTCGACAAAGCAAGATTATATGAATGAATTTGGAGAGTTTATAGAAACTGTATCAGAAAAATCTTCGGGATATAATGATGCGGAGTGGAAAGCAATTGATGCCGATTATGAAAAATTATCAGGAGAATGGTATGATAAGTTTGAATCGGAAATGTCTATTGAGGAAAAAATGCAAGTGGCTGCATGGATTGCGGTCTATAATTATCATAAAGGTTTGGATAAAGCAGGAGAGGCTCTTGATGAAATAGGTAAAGACGTCAATGATGGTGTAAATGAGTTAGGGAAAGAGCTTGAAAAGATTGGAAAAGCAATGCAGGAATAATAAATATTATATATATAGTAATATAAAATGAATGATTATGTAGAGGCTCGATTTAATATAGAGCCTTGTGAAGAGGTTGCAACCGACATATTGGCATCATTGTTGTGTGATGTTGATTATGAGAGTTTTGTCCCTGACGAAAATGGGCTGACGGCATATGTTAAAAAAGAGTTTTTTAACCTTGAGGTATTGTCCGAAATAATATCCTCTTTCCCGATGGATAATAAAATAACATTCAGCCACAAGGTAATAGAAGGGCAAGATTGGAATAGCGAATGGGAGAAAAACTATTTCCAGCCTATTGTAGTTGGTGATAAGTGTGTTATTCATAGCTCTTTCCATAGAGATGTCCCTTCGGCAGAATATGATATTGTAATAGATCCTAAAATGGCATTTGGTACAGGACACCATGCAACAACCTCTCTTATAATCCGTCAACTACTTGAAATGAAATTAAATAATAAAGATGTTATGGATATGGGGACGGGAACAGGTATCCTTGCGATATTGTGTGCTATGCGCGGTGCAAAAAATGTTTCGGCAGTAGAGATTGATGAATTTGCCTATGTTAATGCAGTAGAAAATGTGAAATTAAATGGTGTGCCACAAATAAAAATTTTTCATGGCGACGCATCATTATTAAAAGATATTGCTCAGGTAGATGTATTTATTGCAAACATCAATAGAAATATAATCACAAATGATATTGATGAGTATGCTAATAATTTGAAACAGGATGGCATTATGTTGTTAAGTGGATTTTATGAAGAAGATATTCCTGTAATTATGCAAAAGGCTGATTCTTTGGGACTTGAATATAAATCTCATAATGTTCAAGACAAATGGTCAAGCTTAGTTTTGACAAAGAATATATCATAAATATTCACAATTTGATAATTTTATAGAATAAAAGAGTCTTTTTGTTTTGAATTAAAATATTTAAAAATAAAATTGTAACAAATTAAAACAATATCTTTCTTGAAAATTTATGCACTTTTATTTGATTATATAAAATAAAGGTGCTATTTTTGCATTGAAAAACGAATGTGATTGTTTATATGAATGATTTACTAAATCTTTTCTTAATATTTATAATCTTGGTGTTAGGCTTAATTATGTGATATCAAGATATTTATAATAGAAATGTATTAAAATAACCTAACCTTTCTTCTCCCATGCAGAAAGGTTATTTTTGTTAAATAGTAAAAAATTGAATAATATATGAGTGATAGATTATTTATATTTGACACAACATTACGCGACGGCGAGCAAGTGCCGGGTTGTCAGTTAAATACAGTAGAAAAAATCGAGGTCGCTAAGGCTTTGGAGGAATTGGGCGTAGATGTAATTGAAGCAGGTTTCCCTGTTTCAAGCCCCGGAGATTTTAATTCAGTTGTAGAAATATCAAAAGCCGTAACATGGCCCACTATATGCGCGTTGACTCGTGCTGTTGAAAATGATATAAAGGTAGCTGCAGAAGCCTTGCAGTATGCAAAACATAAACGCATTCACACTGGTATCGGAACATCAGATTATCATATTAAATATAAATTTAATTCGACAAGAGAAGAAATCATAGAAAGAGCCATTGGTTGTGTCTCTTTTGCAAAGAAATTTGTCGAAGATGTTCAGTTTTATGCTGAGGATGCCGGACGCACCGATAACGAATATCTTGCACGAGTTGTAGAAGCAGTAATAAAAGCAGGGGCAACGGTTATTAATATCCCTGATACAACAGGATATTGTTTGCCATCAGAATTTGGTGAAAAAATCAAATATCTGATGGAAAATGTAAAAGGAATTGATAAAGTAACAATTGCGACACATTGTCATAATGATTTGGGTATGGCGACAGCCAATACAATATCAGGTATTATGAATGGTGCTCGTCAAGCCGAGGTAACTATTAATGGTATTGGTGAACGTGCAGGAAACACATCTCTTGAAGAGGTCGCAATGATTTGTCGTTCGCACAAAGAATTGAATATTGACACTAATATTAATACAACAAAATTATATGGCATATCTCGAATGGTTTCGAGTCTCATGAATATGCCTGTTCAGCCCAATAAGGCAATTGTGGGGCGTAATGCATTTGCTCATTCATCGGGAATACATCAAGATGGAGTGTTGAAAAATCGTGAAAGCTATGAAATCATAGATCCCAAAGATGTTGGAGTTGATGAAAATTCAATTGTGTTAACTGCTCGTAGCGGACGTGCTGCGTTGAAACATAGGTTACACGTGCTTGGAATTGATTTGGATAAAGAAGCTCTTGACAAAGCCTATGAAGGATTCCTACGTCTTGCTGACAAGAAGAAAGAAATTAATGATGATGATGTATTGATGTTAGCTGGAAAACATAATGCTGCTGCTCGTCGCATCAAACTTGATTTCCTCCAGGTAACAAGTGGAGTAGGTATTCATTCTGTCGCAAGTGTGGGACTTGACATTGCCGGTGAAAAATTTGAGGCGTGTGCGTCAGGTAATGGCCCTGTTGATGCAGCCATATCGGCAATTAAGTTAATTATCCGTCGCACAATGACTGTTAAAGAATTCTTAATTCAAGCGATTAATAAAGGTAGCAATGATATAGGTAAAGTACACATGACAGTTGAACATGATGGAAATTGTTACTATGGTTTCTCTGCTAATACCGATATCGTAGCTGCAAGTGCTGAAGCATTTATTGACGCAATAAATAAATTTGTTCATTAAAAAATTCAAATAAAAATGGCAAATACACTATTTGATAAAATTTGGGATGCTCATGTCGTAAATTCAATAGAGGGTGGTCCTACTCAATTGTATATCGATCGTCATTACTGTCATGAGGTAACAAGTCCTCAGGCATTTGATGGACTTCGTCAGAGAGGATTAAAGGTGTTTCGTCCGGAAAAGACAATATGTTCACCCGACCATAATATCCCCACGATGAATCAAGATAAGCCCATTAGTGATCCTGTTTCTCGTAATCAAGTAGAAACATTGACTCGCAATGCAACTGAATTTGGCGTAACATTGTATGGTCTTGGTCATAAAAAAAATGGTATAATTCATGTGATTGGTCCCGAAAACGGATTGACATTACCCGGATATACAATCGTTTGTGGTGATAGTCATACATCTACTCATGGCGCTTTTGGTGCTGTTGCATTTGGTATTGGAACGAGCGAAGTGGAAATGGTGCTTGCCTCACAATGTATTCTTCAGCCTAAACCCAAAACAATGCGCATTAATGTTAATGGAAAATTGCGTGAAGGAGTAACGGCTAAAGATATAGCATTATATATAATTGCAAAAATGACAACAGGTGGTGCTACCGGATATTTTGTTGAATATGCAGGAGACACAATTCGCAATTTGTCAATGGAAGAACGCATGACAGTATGTAATCTTTCAATCGAAATGGGTGCTCGAGGCGGGATGATTGCCCCCGATGAAACAACATTTGAATATTGCAAAGGTCGTGAATTTGCTCCTAAAGGAGAAGATTGGGAAAAAGCAGTCGCATACTGGAGCACTCTCAAGAGTGATGACAATGCAGCATTTGATAAAGAAATAAACTTTGATGCAGCCGATATAGAGCCTCGCATAACATTCGGTACAAATCCGGGAATGGGTATTGGCATTACTGAAGCTATTCCAGCACCCAATCCAGAGGATGAAGCAGGT
>CAZCEB010000133.1:0-5418 GCA_964497305.1 uncultured Muribaculaceae bacterium
AAAGGATTATTTATCGAACTCACGTTATTTTAATACACAAAAAGAGAGGTGGTAAATCATAAGATTTACCACCTCTCTTTTCAAGTTTATTTAATTATTATCTTACTTGATTTCAATGGGTTTTGATGCTGGAGACTCATTGTTAACGCGGTCAAGTGCTGTAACAACATAGACACCTTTATCCTTGGCGATAAATTCTTTAGCAGGTGTTACAACAACTATAGCTGAAGCATCTTCAAGGTTGATTGATTTCTTATCAGCAAAACGATATACAACATAACGCACTACATCTGTAGCTTTGTTTTCTACAACAGGTGCTTTCCATGTTAGTTTACCTTCTTTATTGGCTTTAACCTCTACCGCAGCAGGAATAGATGTTGAAATCCAAGGATAAGAAGGAACGATGGCAATTGTTGATTGATGATAAGCAGCAAGAGAGTCAGCAACACCTTTATAGTTGCGTGTAACTGAATACCCAGGCCACCAACAGTTGCCTTGAATACCCTCAATGCGTGAAAGTTCAATTTTGCGACGAAGTTGTGATTGCTCATTTGATGGAGCAAGGTCAACTTTATCCATTGTCTTATTTACTGATTGCCCAACATACATGTGACGACCATTATTGTTTTTAGCCCACCAATCATTCAAAACAAGGTGAGAAGCAAGTTTATGTTCAAGTTCCCAATAAAGTTGAGGCATCATGTAGTCAACCCATCCCTTTTCTGTCCAAAGGAGAACATCGGCATAAAGAGCATCATAGTTTTGCAATCCGTTAGTTTCACTACCTCGAGGATCTGACTTCTTATTACGCCAAATACCAAATGGGCTGATACCTAAACGCACCCAAGGTTTATTCTCTGCAATTGTGTTATGAAGTTGCTCAATGAGTTTATCCACATTTTGACGGCGCCAGTCTCCACGATCCATGCCATTTCCATACACGCCATAGGATTTATCATCAGGGAATTCAACCTTAGCAATAGGATAAGGATAGAAATAATCATCCATGTGAATTGCATCGACATCATAATGTGTGATGATATCTTTTACTACATCAGCAATAAAATCGCGATTTTCTGGCCATCCCGGATCAAAATATAATTGACTACCATATCTCACAAATCGTTCAGGATGCTGATAGAAAATGTGATTAAATGGTAACTCCTCTTTTTCTGATGTAGTTACACGATAGGGATTTAACCATGCATGTAGCTCCATCCCTCGTGCATGACATTCATCAATCATAAACTGTAATGGATCCCATGCAGGAATGGGTGGTACACCTGCTTTTCCTGAAAGGAAACGACTCCAAGGCTCATAATTTGACTTATAAAGTGCATCGGCAGACGGACGCACTTGCCATATTACAGCATTGCATCCTGCTGCTTGCAACTTATCAAGTTGATCAATGAGATAAGCTTTGTTTTCCTCTGTTGATTGTTTTGAATACTGCCATTGATTAATAGTATGCATCCAAGCTCCACGAAATTCGCGTTTTGGATTTTCAGCAAACATTGACACTGCTGATACAGCAATCAATGCCAACGATAAAATTTTTCTTTTCATCAGTTTTTATTTAAGGGTTAATTATTATTTTTGGTTAATATAGCGCGAAGTTAACAAATAAATAACGAATTAACCCAAAATCATAATAAAATTCCTATATTTGTAAAATATAAAACATGAGATTCTGCCCAATGACAAGAGTTTGCAAATATTAACATTTCAGAATTTCCAAATGGAATGTATATTGTTGCATGTCAGATGTTAAACGGAGATTTTATGTCGAAAATAATTATTAAACGCTAAAGTTAGAAAACTCGATCAAATCGCAGAATTTGTCAATTTACCCGATTTTTTGTACTTTTGCACCGATATTAATACATAAAACTAAATTTTATGAGTTACAATTTATTAAAAGGAAAACGTGGTATCATCTTCGGCGCTCTCAATGACATGAGTATTGCATGGAAAGTCGCAGAAAAAGCCGTAGAAGAAGGTGCAACTATCACATTGAGTAACACCCCTATAGCTGTGCGCATGGGAGATGTTAACGCTCTTGGAGAAAAGTTAGGGGCTGAAATCATCCCTGCTGATGCAACAAGTGTTGAAGACCTTGAAATGGTATTTAAAAAATCAATGGAAATACTTGGTGGAAAGATAGACTTTGTGCTACACTCAATTGGAATGTCTCCCAACGTACGCAAAAAACGCGTATATGATGACCTTGATTATGATTTATTAGGAAAAACTCTTGATATTTCGGCAATATCATTCCACAAAATGATACAAGCAGCAAAAAAACTTAATGCTGTTGCTGATTATGGTTCAATTGTAGCTCTAAGTTATGTTGCCGCACAACGCACATTCTTTGGATACAATGATATGGCCGATGCAAAAGCATTGCTTGAATCAATTGCTCGTAGTTTTGGCTACATTTATGGTCGTGAACACCACGTGCGTGTTAATACAATTTCTCAATCTCCAACAATGACTACTGCCGGCTCAGGAGTAAAAGGTATGGACAAATTGTTTGACTTTGCAAACCGCATGTCTCCTCTTGGCAACGCATCGGCTGATGAATGTGCCGATTATTGTATCGTGATGTTCTCTGATCTTACTAAAAAAGTTACAATGCAAAATCTCTATCACGATGGTGGATTCTCAAGCATGGGTATGAGTCTTCGTGCGATGAACGCATACGAAAAAGGGCTTGAAGAATATATGGACGAAAATGGCAATATTATTTACGGATAACCATCTTCATAATACAAAAAAATAACGATGTCGAATTTTTGACATCGTTATTTTTTTGTATTAATCATCTATTTCCGGAGTTATCAACAACGTCGTCTCTCCCTTTCCTTCCGGAATATCAGACTCATCTGCTACAATCCGAACCGGATAGGTTATGAAAGCTACAACAGGAGGATAATCAACTGCAAGTAGAGAACTTCGCATTTGCAAAAGATGACGACCATTCATTAGTAATCCTGTATCTACAGAAAAATCAAATGGTGGAATGGTGGAAGTACCAACATACATCCGATCCCAATAATAACTTGTTGCAGCAATAACTACTTGACGATTATGATCTACAGCAACCACCCCTATGCTATCAATTGATAATGTATCACCTTGAACTACATAGATTGTATTATTGATAACTTTTGCTCCTGAAATATCCACCGACATCTTCACTCTTGGAAAGTCATCATCATGATCATCATCACACGATACCATGAACAATGGTAGGAACAACAACAAATAAAATACCTTTTTCATACACATTTTGTTTTAGTTAGTATATACAAAACAAACAAAGAGAATGCTGGTTTTATTTATTGATTTAAATAATCACAAAAAAAGTGGAGATATATACATCTCCACTCAAATTTTACAATATTAGCTAATTCTTAAATCTTAATGACTCATGATTATAATCTATTATAATAGGCTTGCTACGATCAATCTTCTGAGCTAATATATCTTTAGACAACTGATTTAATATCATACGATGTATCACACGTTTAACAGGCCGAGCACCAAATTCAGGGTCATATCCTTCCTCAGCCAAATAATGCAATGCACCATCTGTAACCTCAAGAGTTACTCCATTTGTTAATAGCACACGTTTAATGCCTTCAATCTGCAATGTAACAATTTGCTCTATCTCACTTTCATTTAACGGAGTAAACATTATTATTTCATCTATACGATTCAAAAATTCGGGACGTATTGTCTGTTTCATCATTTCCAATACATCATTTTTTGTACGTTCGATTACTTCGTATCTATTACTCTCTGTTATCTTTGCAAAATTATCTCTTATCAAATGCGAACCCATATTAGAGGTCATAATGATAATAGTATTCTTAAAATTAACCAAACGACCTTTATTATCAGTCAATCTACCATCATCAAGCACTTGTAAAAGCACATTGAATACATCGGGATGAGCCTTTTCTATTTCATCAAAAAGTACAACTTGATAAGGTTTGCGTCTTACAGATTCCGTCAATTGTCCACCTTCATCATATCCAACATATCCGGGAGGAGCTCCAACAAGCCGGGAAACTGTATGTTTCTCTTGATACTCGCTCATATCAATGCGAGTCATCATATTTTCGTCATCGAACAAATACTCAGCAAGAGCCTTCGCTAATTCCGTTTTACCAACGCCTGTAGTTCCTAAAAATATAAACGAACCAATTGGTCGACGTGGATCATTTAATCCGGCACGACTACGGCGTACAGCATCAGCAATAGCACTAATAGCATCATCTTGACCTATTACACGTTTATGTAATTCATCTTCAAGGTGTAGTAATTTTTCTTTCTCGCTTTGTACCATTTTATTAACAGGAATACCGGTCCAACGAGAAACAACATCGGCTATGTCTTCAGCATCTACTTCCTCTTTTATTAATGCATCTTCACCCTGCATTTCCCTAAGTTGACGCTGAATTCCCTCGTTTTCTTTTATTTTTTCTTGAATTTTTGAATATCGTATTTCTGCCACACGTGCATAATCTCCTTCTCGCTCAGCTCGTTCTGCGTCAAAATTTAGTTGTTCAATATCTATTTTATTCTGCTGAATACGATTAATTAATTCCTTCTCTGCCTTCCATTTTGCAGTATAGGATTTTTCTTCTTCACGTAATTGAGCAAGGTCTTTTTCAATCTCTTTTACATGTACAGAATCACCTTCTCGTTTTATAGCCTCACGCTCAATTTCCTTTTGCGCTATCTGACGAATGATTTCATCCAATGCTTGTGGTACGGAATCTATCTCTATACGTAGTTTTGATGCTGCCTCATCTATCAAGTCAATGGCTTTATCCGGAAGAAATCTATCAGTAATATAGCGCTCAGATAATTGTACAGCCGCAATTATTGCCTCATCACGAATGCGCACTTTATGATGATTTTCATATCGTTCTTTAAGTCCTCTAAGAATAGCGATTGCACTCATTTCATCAGGCTCATCAATCATCACCTTTTGGAAACGACGTTCAAGTGCTTTATCTTTTTCAAAATATTTTTGGTATTCATCAAGAGTTGTTGCTCCTATGCTACGTAATTCTCCACGGGCAAGAGCCGGCTTCAAGATATTGGCTGCATCCATAGCTCCTTCTCCCTTTCCCGCACCTACAAGAGTGTGAATTTCATCTATAAACAATATGATTTCGCCCTCACTCTGGATTATTTCGTTAACAATAGCTTTCAGCCGCTCCTCAAATTCACCTTTATATTTAGCACCAGCAACCAATGCACCCATATCCAACGAGAATATTTGCTTAGTACGTAAATTCTCAGGAACATCTCCTCTCACTATGCGCTGAGCAAGACCTTCGGCAATTGCAGTTTTTCCCGTTCCAGGTTCTCCAATTAACATCGGATTATTTTTAGTGCGTC
>CAZCEB010000134.1:0-5406 GCA_964497305.1 uncultured Muribaculaceae bacterium
CTTGAAATATAGCACACTCCCCTATTCCGTATAAATCAGGATTAATATCATCCCAAATTCTAACGAAATACGTCTCTTTAGAAGTCATTACCTCTCGGGATGTAATGGCTTGTTTATGAAATATAAGATTATATTTGCAATATGCAGCTTTTATCATTGCTAACCTGGGAATTTGGGGAATTTTTGGAAATTAGGATTTCGTTTTTCAAGAAAAGCATTCTTCCCTTCTTGTGCTTCTTCCATTAAATAATACATTAAAGTCGCATCTCCCGCAAATTCCATCATTCCTCTTTGTCCATCAAGTTCTGCATTTAAAGCTCGTTTTATCATACGCACAGCCATAGGACTACGTTGCAAAATAGTTTGACACCATTCAATGGTCTCGTCTTCAAGTCTCTCAAAAGGTACAACTTTATTAACCATTCCCATTTGTTCCGCTTCGTGTGCTGTATATTGACGGCATAAAAACCAAATTTCTCTTGCTTTCTTTTGTCCTATACATCGAGCCAAGTATGAAGAGCCAAATCCAGCATCAAAACTTCCGACTTTAGGTCCTGTCTGTCCAAAACGAGCATTTTCAGATGCTATTGTCAAATCGCAAACGACATGTAACACGTGCCCTCCACCAATTGCATATCCATTAACCATTGCGATTACGGGCTTGGGGATTGAACGAATAGCCTTGTGAAGGTCTAAAACATTGAGGCGTGGCACACCGTTTTCATCAATATACCCACCTATCCCTTTTACTTTTTGATCACCTCCAGAGCAAAATGCTTTATCTCCAATACCTGTAAGAATGATAACGCCAATATCATTACACTCTCGACAATATGCCATTGCGTCAAGCATTTCTTTATTTGTTTGTGGACGGAATGCATTATAAACATGAGGTCGATTTATTGTTATTTTAGCAATCCCTTGATAATACTCAAAAAGTATATCTTTATATTCTTTTATTGTAGACCATTCTCGTGTTGCCATATCTTTATTTTTGATTAAAATAATTCTGTAATATTTCTGTACTTTCTTTTGCTGGTGTATTTATTCTTAAAATTGAAGGTTTGCGATTGTCCGTTATAAATAGCGTTATTATTTTTTCCAATTCATCATCATTGGATGTATCAAAAAAATTAAACCCATATCCTTTAGCTAATTCTGGTAATGGAAGTTTTGGTTTTGTTGCAAAATATTCTTCTAATTCTGGTAGATTTGAAGTTGATTTTATAAATCTAAAAATACCACCACCATTATTATTAATTACAATCATTTTAAATTTAGGAGTTATGGTATTTGCTGATAAGGCATTTATGTCATATTGAGCACTCATATCTCCGGTAATAAGTAGTGTCGTATTATCATATACTAATGACGCTCCAATAGCAGTAGATGTGCAACCATCAATTCCACTTACACCACGATTACAATCAATACGATTATATATTGTCGTATCAAATAATTGAGAGTATCTAATTGAAGTCCCATTTGATATTTGTATGTTCCAATTTTTAGGTATATGGCGAAATATTATATCAAAGGCTTTTAAATCAGACCAATTAGTTTGACTGACGAAATTATCATGTGAAATTTTCGCTTTTTGTGAAATTTTTTGCCAAGTTGAGGAATAATTTGAATTGTTTAATTCTGTATTGTTGCGTAATGCGATCTCTAATTGTGAAAAAAAATCTAAGGCAGTTACATTTATACGTTTTGTTAATGCTGTAAAGCAATCTATTGTCGTATTTGAGATCCCAACATGCCAATGTTCACGTGGCTTATTCGTTCGTAAATAATGTTTTATATGTCTTGAGACTAAAGCGCCACCTAATGTTATAACAATATCAGGGGTTAAATGTGATTTTTCCTCTTCAGACATAATGTTTAAGGTGCGATCTATAGAAGATATAAATAGATCGCCTTTTAAATTTGAAATATTTTCCACCATTACGACTATATTACTACATTTTGAGAATGTAAGTAATGATTTGTTTAGAACTTCACATGGAGGCATAAATCCGGCAATAATTAAAATCTTTTGCGCAGATTTAATATTTTCGGAGAGGGTTGAAATCGTATTATTAGATAGCGTGTTTTGAGGAGAGATAAGTTCAATAACTCGTTCTGATTTAGAGCCTTTTTCTGTTAATTTATTTAATGGTTCATCCAGTTGAATATTTATATGAACAGGTGCTTTACGATCAGAATTCGCAAGCAATAAAGCATCATTTATAATTCTATTTACGTACCATTGTACTGATGTAGATGTACATTCAGAGGGAATATTATAACTATTTTTTACATAGTTAGATAATGCTTCATATTGATGTATTGTTTGACTATCGTCTTGGTCAATCCATTCTATGGGTCTATCTGCAGAAATTACTATTAATGGAATTTGACGATAGTATGCTTCTGCAATTGCAGGAGCATAATTTAATAAAGCAGAGCCAGAAGTACATATCAATGCTACAGGTTTTAATGATATAGACGCAATACCCAAAGCAATAAACGCAGCACTTCGTTCATCTATTACAACTGTTTTTCTTATCTTTTTACATCGAGCAAGTGCAACAACAATAGGTGCATTACGTGAGCCAGGAGAAATCACAGCATGATTTATTCCGTGTTCTATTAGCAATGATGTCAATATGTTGCAGGAGATTTTATCAGTTGATTTCATGAAAAGGTAATTTATCACAAATTTAATGATATTTTTCCGCTTTACAATATACTAATATTGTAAATATATAAAAGGAACAATATCACTTTGCCTTACTTGAATTATTATAAATATAACAATTGTTAGTATTATACTTTGGATAATGACAGGCATACGATTAAATTTATTTTGCATAACAATAGTCCATCTATGTGGGGATAAATGCATTACTAGACCGAATAACATTATTATTACAACTATATTATAACTTACAACAAAATCTAAAGCGATATTTATGTGAAAATTATACCATATTTGGTTTAGCATATCGTATACAATATTCATCGAAGTTGCTCTAAAAAACATCATCCCAAATGCAATTAATGAAAAAGTTAAAAATATGTTTCCTAATCTTCGCCACCATTGATTGCAGATATTTCTATTTTGTAAATGGAAAATAAACTTTAGTTCCTTGTGCATTATTAATAGTAATCCATTCCACACTCCCCATATCAGAAACATCCAAGAGGCTCCATGCCATATTCCTCCAATTATCATAGTATACAATAAATTTAACCGAGATCTTGTTTTGCTTATTTTATTTCCTCCTAATGGGATATATATATAATCTCGAAGCCATGTTGATAATGATATATGCCATCTATGCCAAAATTCAGTTGGATTTTGAGATTTAAAGGGTGAATTAAAGTTTTCTCTAAAACGAAAACCTAATAATAATGCAATTCCTATTGCCATATCAGAATAACCTGAAAAATCGCAATAAAGTTGTAATGTGAAACCGTATATGCCTATTATATTCTCAAAGCCACTATATAAAGTTGGATTATCAAAAATACGGTCGACAAAATTCTCACTAATATAGTCTGCAATAACAACTTTTTTTATTAGTCCTGTCATTATTAGAAAATATCCATCACTAACCATTGTTCTTGTTGCAATGGGATTAGATTTTATCTGAGGAATTAAATCCTTGGCACGAACAACAGGTCCTGCCAACAATGGAGGGAAAAAGGTTAGAAAGAATATATAATCTAGAACATTTCTGACTGGTTCCATTTGTCTACGATATACGTCAACAACATAACTAATTGATCTAAATGTAAGAAATGATATTCCGGCAGGTAGGATAATATCAGATAGGTCAAATCCAATTGATGTAAAATCGGTAATTGTATTCAGTATAAGTTGGAAATATTTGAAATAAACTAGCATCCCAACATTTGTTAATACATTTATAGCAACAATACTTCTACGTTGCCATTTATTAGAAACAATTGATAATAAATTTCCTAAAACGTAATCACTAACACATACACCTAATAATATGAAGCAACATTCAGCACTTGATTTATAATAAAAGTATAAACTAAATAATATTACAAATATCATTTTTAAAAACCGAGATTTTCGTAATATTTGGTAAATAAATAGAAATCCCAAAAACAAAATTAAAAATAGTCCAGAATTAAATAACATTGGATTTCCTTCTTGATATAACAATAATCTTTTCAGATTGTTAAAATCAATTATAGTAGCTATTTGTTGTATTAAATCTATCATTCTTTTAGGCCCGATTTTATATCTTTAATAAAGGCATTATACAATAGGGTGCCCTGTAATACATATCCAGCTTGTGTATTGTGGATGCGATCTCTATTCATGAGTTTATCATTGTACCATTTATTAGAAATACCATTGCCACCAGCAACAATATACCAATCATATACAGCTATTTTGTTATCTTTTCCATATTGTATTATTTGATTTCTAACCATCTCAATTTTATTATTTACAACATATATCCTACGACGACGTTTATTGCGCCTAATCCATTTCCGCCGTTGACATTCCATGGGAGTTATCAATAATAATTGTGATTGAGGGTTGGCTTTTTCAAATTAGAAACTAAATTCTCGATGGAATGATATAGTTGAGATGGAGTTATATTACTAAAAGCTTCATTTGTCCCAAGACTTATTATGATAAGATGTGGGGTTAATGAAGCAATACCTTGACAAAATGATGCTATTTTATTATATGTTTCAAATGTTGCTCCATTATTCCCTATTGAGTGATACATAATCCCATGACTATTTGTGTTTTCAACCATAGCTCCACAGATTGAAATAGGTTCAATTGAACTCATTTCTAATGAAATATCGAGAATAGTATCACTTAAATAAACATCGAAAAATTTATCTGAATACTTAATCCGGGTGTCTATATCATCTTGTTTTAGTAATACTGAATCAACATTGATAGTTCCTTCATGATATAATCTAATGTGATTAAAAGGGTGATTTGATGTTTTTGAATATGTGTTTATAGTTAGATCGAAAACCAGATTAATAGGGGAAATCGCTATACCTGTAAATCCCATTGTATTATTCCACGGGAGTTTTAGCGCTTTTGAAAAATTCCATTGAGTACTACTTGTAATAGAATAATCTCTTGGCTCATTCGTTTTTGCTAATTTAAATGGAGTAATCAATCCTCTCCCTGCATTGCCAAATTGTTTTTGTAATAAATTTCGTAAATGTCCAGTTGCTATGTCTGCTTGAATATGAGAGTCGCCAATGTGAACAATGTTGATATTATCCTGACTATTATTTAACATGGAATATAATTTGCTCCAATCAGCGCCATTATAACAAATATTATTACTATCGGTATTAATATAACGTGAGTTCGATGAAATATAATTAGTTGAAAATTTGGTGATTAGC
>CAZCEB010000135.1:0-1064 GCA_964497305.1 uncultured Muribaculaceae bacterium
GTTCAATGCAATTACTGTATTCCCATTAGCATCAGATATTGGTAGCCGATATTCCTTATAAAATGGCGATTGGTAATATAATCCTGTGGCAAAACGAAAAGCAAAACTATTATTAACTTCAGGTATAAATGAAATATTTAAACGTGGGCTTATTAATAGTTCCTTATTAAAATCCCAATACGACAATCTCACTCCACCATTAAATGAAAATAATCCCAATGAAGAATTTAGCTTATAAGTGTCTTGTGCAAAAAAAGCAATACGATTTGTGCCTAAATCTTGTCTTGATGCCAAATTGTATATAACATGTACTGCATCACCAGTAGAAGGTAAAGAATATCCTGCAGAGTCTCTCAATTCCCACTCTCTACTCCGATCATGTATTTTTTCATGATTATATGACACGCCATAACTCAAATTATGACCAGATATGCCTGTATTTCCCTTTAAAGAGAGAGAATATACAGTAGCTTTCAATCTATTACGTGCATGTTCATGATAGCGACCTACTCCAAGTTCTCCGCCAACGGCTTCTCCTGCACTTCCTGTTGTACCTGCTTGGTCAAGCCAGTATTCACCGGAAATATCATATGCAACCAACTCATTCGTTAAATATCCCGATGCGAGCAAAGTAAAATCACTATTTTTTGAATGTTTATAATTCAAAGATAAAGCACCAAAATAAGTTTCAAATTTATCTTTTTCTTGTCCATCAAAATAAACCTTAAATTGTTTTGCATCTTGCGAAGTTCCAAAATTAGTCGTTCGATTAACCGGCTTAAATTTATAATTATTTATCGCAATATTTCCAAGAAATGAAATCTTAAATTTATTATTTAAATTATACACAAGATGTGTTTGATAATCAAAATAATTTGGATCATATTCACCCTTCGTCTCCATTGAACTTAATAGAGACGCATTACGTTTATACCGTACGCCATGTAATTGCGTAAAATTACCTGAATTTTGACCTAATGCAAAACTTCCTCCCATCAAACTCAATGACAAGGAACCTTCAAATGCTTGAGGCTCACGATAGGTAATATCTAATGCCGATGACA
>CAZCEB010000135.1:1074-5392 GCA_964497305.1 uncultured Muribaculaceae bacterium
GAGGCGGCACGTGCGCCGGAGGACGGACTTTCAGTGAAGTTCAACAAGCAGACCAGAACTAATTAACTGAGGGCGATATATTTCAATCCCATTAATATAGACACTATTTTCATCGTAGCTCCCGCCTCTAACAGAATATTGCGATGACATTTCATTTGTAGAATTCACGCCGGCCATTGTCGCTAACATCGCTTCAACACTACCACCAGACACATCCGGAGCAAATTTATAACTATCTCTATCTATCTTGACCATTGAACCGGTCTGTTTTTTGTACTCCGTAACATTTATTTCTTGTAACTCTTTTGTTGTTTGAAACATTCTCATATTAAGAATTACATCCCCCTTCGCTTTAATTAACTGACGCTTTTCCGTTTTATATCCAATACATGAAAAAACCACATCAATTGTATCGATTTCTGCTGCTGAAATAGAATAATCTCCATCAAGATTTGTGTTCGTTCCCAATGCAGTCCCTTGAATTCTAACTGTCGCAAATTCAAGTGGTTTATTCTCGTCATCGATTACCTTTCCATGTATTTTAACTTGCGAATATCCTACCATGGAATTTATCGCACACGTTAATAGGACTAAAATATATACTCTCTTCATTATTTCTGTCAATTATACTAATATTTCTAACGTAAAAAATGCCATTAAATTATAATACACTAAAAATAACTCAATAATTCTCATTACGTTAAAATATATTTTATCAAAATGGCAGAAAATAAATAATTTTCCACTATATTTGCATAGAATAAGGCTATAATATATAATTTAAATAGTCTATGAATATTAGTCATCCGGATGGAGACAAAGAAAAACAGAATTTGCTGATTACCACAGCTTTAAGCTGAATGGTGTCCCCAAGTATTGCCTAAAACATTGCAAATATGCCATCCAACGAAGAATATAATTGGTATGCAATCAGAGTAACCTATAATCGTGAAATGAAAGTCAAACACGAAATGGATGCTCGTCATATTGAAAACTTTTTACCAATGAAATATCGTCTACGCATGAGAGGCGAACGACGCATAAAGGAAAAAGTTCCGGCAATACATAATTTAATCTTCATATATACAACTAAAGAAAATTTACAAGATCTAAAACGAACTACGACTCTACCCATCAGATATATAATAAACAAAGAGACCAAGTCTCCTATTACTATTCCAAGTAAACAAATGCAGAGTTTTATTGCTGTTTCAGGAACTATTAATGAGCAGATTGTTTATCTAAATCCGGATATATCTAATTTTTGCAAAGGTGATAAAGTAAAAATTACAGGTGGGGTTTTTAAAGGTGCAGAAGGATATTTTATGCGTATTAAAGGAGATCGACGCATTGTTGTGTGTTTGCATGGAATTGCAGCTGTAGCTACCGCATTTGTCCATCCATCACTTGTTGAAAAAATATAATAACACATTATGAATATAGCTATTGTCGGTACAGGTTATGTAGGTTTAGTATCTGGTGCTTGTTTTGCAGAAGTAGGCATAAACGTAACTTGTATAGATATTGACGATCAGAAAATAACGAATCTAAAAAAAGGGATTATACCTATATATGAGCCCGGATTAGATGAACTTGTAATACGTAACCATAGCGAAGGTAGATTACACTTTTCAACCGACTTATCTTCATGTATAAATGATGTGGAGGTGGTATTTAGCGCAGTGGGGACTCCCCCAGATGAAGATGGTAGTGCAGATTTAAAATACGTATTAAATGTTGCTCGCACGTTTGGACAAAACATCAATAAATATGCCATTCTTGTAACTAAAAGCACAGTTCCAGTTGGGACATCCAAGAAAATTAAAGCCGTAATTCAAGAAGAATTGCAAAAACGTGGAGTTAATATTCCATTTGAAGTTGCCTCAAATCCAGAATTTCTCAAAGAAGGAGCAGCAATTAAAGATTTTATGTCTCCTGATCGTGTCGTTATTGGAATTGAAAGTGAACGAGCTCGTAAAGTAATGGAACGTCTGTATCGACCATTCCTTCTTAATAATTTCCGAGTCATATTTATGGATATTGCATCAGCTGAAATGACTAAATATGCAGCAAATTCTATGCTTGCAACACGCATTTCTTTTATGAACGATATTGCTAATTTGTGCGAACTTGTTGGCGCCAATGTAAATATGGTGCGCAAAGGTATTGGGACCGACGCGCGCATTGGCAACAAATTTCTATATGCCGGTTGTGGATATGGTGGTTCATGTTTTCCTAAAGATGTAAAAGCTCTTATACATATAGGCAAAGAACATGGTTATAATATGCAAATAATCGAGGCTGTAGAACGTGTTAATGAACAACAAAAATCCATTGTTTTTGAAAAGCTAAAAAAGGTTTTATCGCCACTAAAAGGGAAACGAATTGCCGTGTGGGGATTAGCATTCAAGCCTGAGACGGATGATATGCGAGAAGCTCCTGCACTTGTCATTATAGAGAAACTTCTTTCAGAAGGTGTTGGAATTGTCGTATATGACCCGGTTGCTATGGATGAAGCCAAACGCAGATTAGGAGAACGTGTAGCTTATGCTAAAGATATGTATGACGCTGTAGTCGATGCCGATGCGATTGCAATGATGACTGAATGGAAACAATTCAGAGTTCCCTCGTGGAATGTTATTCGCAAAACCATGAGAGGAAATCTTATCGTTGATGGCAGAAATATCTATGATGCTACAGAACTTGAAGAAGAAGGATTTGAATATCATTGTATTGGCAAATAATAAAAATGTTAAGCAATACTTTTGTTTCTGTAATAATTCCGGCTTATAACAAGGAGAAAACCATTAAGCGTGCCATCGAGTCGGTTTTTAAACAAACATATCAAAGCCTTGAAGTTATTGTAATAGAAGATAATAGCTCAGACAAAACTTTATCTCATTGCAAAAGATATTTTAATGACATACGTCTCATATTTCACGAAGAAAACGAAGGCTTATACTCTTCACGAATAGAGGCTATTGATTATGCTCAAGGAGATTTTATTGCATTTCTTGATGCTGATGATTGGCTTGAGCCCAATGCCATTTTCCAATGTATGGTATCGGCATTAAACGACAAAGCTGATATCGTACAAATGAAAATAAATCATCGCCTAAGCAAATGGAATATATCGCTCCCAATAAAAAATAAATACGACAAGCGACAAGCGATAGAGGGATGTTTATATGATCACCGACTATTCCCCGTTTCATGTTGGGGCAAATTATATCGAAGAGAACTATTAATGCAAGCTGAATATATTGATTTCGATGGCTTTTGGGGCGAGGACCGCATATTTAATTTACCTATATATGACCAGAAACCAAAAATCGAAATTAATACAAAAGCAATATATAATTATCAATGGGGAGGAGAAAGTGTCAACAATTTTAAAGAAGGAGTAATAAACGATTATGTGGCTGTATATGAGACAAAGCGCATTTGGGCTATGCAAAACGGCTATGAACGATATATTCCTCACATGGAACAAGAACTGAAAAACTTGCTATTCTATTACGTTCGGCACATGATTGATTCAGAAAATTATACTAAAGATGAAATAATAACATTTTTAGGATATGAATTAGCCAATACTCCATGGCGAGAATGGAAAGACATGCCCACTCCCGAGAGACTATATTCAAAATGCTATAACTCTATTTCTCGTATCCTAAAACGAAAACTCCGCTCCTATTTATAAACAAATGGAAGAACAACAATCAACGGCAAATAATAAACGTATCGCAAAAAATACAATTTACCTGTATTTTCGCATGCTCATTACAATGGTCGTGGGATTATTCACCTCCCGTGTCGTTCTTAACACACTCGGAGTCGAAGATTATGGTATATATAATGTTGTGGGTGGGGTTGTCGCAATGTTTTCACTTATCTCTGCCTCTATTTCGGGATCTATAGGGCGCTTTCTTACATTTGAACTTGGACGAGGAGACATGAACGCTCTCAAAAAAGTATTTTCTACATCTGTTACAATCCAAATTATTCTTGCAATTATAATATTCATTATAGCAGAAATTGTAGGGATATGGTTTCTTAACACCAAACTGCAAATTCCGGAAGATCGCATGTATGCAGCACATTGGGTATTTCATTGCTCTATAATCTCATTCGCAATTGGTTTGATTAGCCTTCCATATAACGCATCAATCATTTCCCATGAAAAAATGAATGTATTTGCATATATAAGTATTATTGAAACTATACTAAGATTAGTCATTGTATATATGCTTGTCATCTCTCCATTTGACAAACTTATAACATACTCTGTATTAGTAGTAATGGTAGGATTGATTAT
>CAZCEB010000136.1:0-5391 GCA_964497305.1 uncultured Muribaculaceae bacterium
TGATTTTTATTATTGATCTTTGAGCCTGGTAATGCCATTTTGCCCCGGAATATAATATGGAAGATATTACTTGAGAAGTAATGACTGATGTGTCCCAGTCGGACGCCTCTTTTTGTAGAATGAGCCATTGACGTATTTTGTCAATATCGGCACAAGAGGGCTCTATCGCATTGAAAGCATCAAGAATTAACGAGGTCGCTCCAACTTTTCCCATAGACCAATAGTAGGTGTTGTCTAATGACGGCCACCACATGCCCAATGACGCAGATGTGCGTGAGTATTCTCTGATTGAATTGAGAATTTGTTTTGCTGTAGAATAATATTTATGATTGTTAAGTATTGTTGCAGCAATTGCTTTGCCTGTAACATTTTCATCTCGCCAATTAGAGATTAATTGTTGTAAAGTACCATTAGTAACACGTGTAGCGGCTGTGGATTGTTTGATGTCGTCATAGAAATCTCTAATATACACATAATGAGTATAGTCTCCTGACGGATTTTTGACGTATTGACGAGCATTAATATCGTCGAGAAATTTAACCGCATTAGTAATCATATTGTTAAGACTTTTATTATTGGGTAAAAATCCTAATCTTTTGAGATTGCCACATTCTTCAAGAATATTCATTGTGCACCATTCTGATGGCTCGTTTGATTCGGCAATCCATCGCCACCCACCTTTGCTATGTTGTAATTTCTCAAGTAATTTGATATTTTGTGTATAAACTTGTTTTATTTCGTTTTTATCGAAAATGAGCATCAGACGAGTCATGCGCTCAGTATCGCTACGAGCATCCATAACCCAAGGTGTAGAGTTTAATAATATAGTTTTTAAATCTTGATTGCGTTCTAACATTGATGTTAGAGTTGAATCAGAGCGGTCGGATTGTTGCCATTGTTTGAATGCAAGGGCTATTTCGGGGTTGTTGCGAATTATGCCTTCGGCTATTGCTGCAGAGAATATTGCTGCCATTGCCGACAATGAAGAACGAGATTCGTTGGCGCGCAATCCCGGTAATGCAGTGATACAATACCACACAGGATTTTCGCAAAATTGTAATGTTACTCGTGCATTGTCGTGCAATGTTGGGATTTTCATATTGAATGATGTCGAGTCGGGAGCAATGTAGAAAGGCGTTGTCTCAATAAACGGACTTGTAGATGGAAGAACAGGAATCAGAGATTGTTCGCCATCAGCAAAATCGTTGGTTGATGATTTGATGCGGTAGCCAATAAATGGGCTATCGTGTGGAGCTATAATAGAAGTTGATATTACAGCCGATTGTAATGGTTTAACAATGTTATTGTAGGTATAACGTTGTAATGTTTGGGCTGAGGAACAATCAAATATTTCGACTATTGTATTAATCGTTTGAATTGAGTCGGAATTATTCATTATAGAGGCTTGTATCTCAGCGTTGTCGCCTGAACGTAGGAAGCGAGGTGTGTTTGGCTGCACCATTATGGGTTTGTTTGCCACTACATCGAAAGAAAGATTAGTTGTCAGTAAATCACGATTGTATGCAATGGCGTTGAATGCCCAAGTCGTATTGGCGTTTGGTACTGTAAATTGGAATGATAGACGTCCTTCATCGTCAGTTGTCAACATTGGCTCAAAAAAAGCGAGAGGCTCTTCTGCAGCACGATAAGAGAAATCGTCAGATGCTTGAACTGTATTGGCGCCAATACTCTTTTCATTTGCAATGCCCATTGCATCTTCGCTCTCAGCAACATCATTAATTCCCATGTCGTCAGTCATTATTGCCATTGCTTTAGTTTCATGCCACAAAGATCCAAATGATCCATATCTATTGTGTCTTCTACCATTGACTATGTTGTAACCATAAGTATCGATTTGTGGGATTGTGAGTTGAGGGCAGGTTAAAATTTTGTTTAAATAATCATATGTGCGATATAAAACATAACCCTGATAGAACTTTGATAAGGATAGCGAATTGCCCAATATTTGAGTTGGGTTAAATTGTTTATTCCATGGAACGTTTTTAATCTTATCAAGAGCTTTAGTGTACATGTCAAGAATTAGAGCTGATTTAGATCCATTGCCGGTGTTGTCAATTACTCGAAATTTCCATGATTCTTTTGCTCCTGGAGTGATTTTATCTCGGAAGCTTTCGGCTTGGAGTGTTATGCTTGGAGTGGAATCTTTTAGTTCAATTTTGACATGACTTGTTGTGCAGTTATATTTATTATAAGTGCGAAATGATACTATTAAATTTGTTGAGCCTTCAGGTAACGATACCACAAAATGATGTAGCCCGGGAGATGGAGTGAGCCAGCCTTTTGAAATAATTTTAGAACTATTCCATACAAAATATTCAATATGGCTATTTGGATAGGTTGTGCCATATAATATATTCGCTTTTTGAGTGCTGTCGTTGAGCGTGTAATTTGTTGTTGGTACCCATAGAGGGGTGTCAACAGGAGGCATTTTGTCGGTGTTGCGATACAGACAAATGTTGTCAATTTCATATGGTTGAGCTATAGTGCTATCAGCTATAGCAAAAGTGAATGAATAGCATCCGCTTGGAACTGAATTTAAATTGAGAGTAGGGTGGTTGGAAAGAAATTCTCCCTGATATATTATTTTATCCTCTTTTCTGATTGAATAATGTATAGTATCATTAACGATATTATTGTTTATATCCGATAGTTTGATGTCTAATTCTATAGGCTTGGAAATTTCAATATTTTCAGCAATTGACGCTAATATATTGTAAGTTTTTCCTAATGTGAATATCTTGTTGGTTTGTTGGCTTTCTCCGTTTGATGATGTAGCCGAAATATTAGCGTTGAAAATTCCATTTGGTATGGGAGAACTCTCAAGTAATTCGGCAGGTAATATTATTGTGAAGTTTCCATCTGGACCGCTCTTTGCTTCAGTAGAATAGAAAGAGTTGGATGATGCAGTGCGCCACCAAATATTTCGAGGAGATACTGATAGATTTAGGTTTATATCAATATCGGCAAGAGGAAAACCTGAATAAGTTTCGGCTTTCCCTGTTAGTGTTACAGCTCCTTTTTCCGGTGAGTTTGTTTGAACGTCGGAAATCTGAATAAAAAATGTTGGTAATTTGTAATCACTCACTGTAAATTGAGTTCCGGCTATATAATCTGTACCCTTAAACGCAGATATTGTCCACGCACCTGTTATTCCATCTGTAGGCAATTTGTATTTATGTGTAATACGCCCCCATTTGTCAGTAAGTATAGAAATGGTGTCAACTTCCTGGTGATTAGGATTGTATATTTTTATGGATATGATTTTGTCTGTATATAGTTTTCGGATTTTATTATTGATTTGATATACTATAGTGCTTAATTTTAATGAGTCTCCAGGGTGATATACCGCTAAATCAGTAAGACATTTACCTCTAAAAGACGTTGTGTTTTTGTTCTCAGAGATATAAAGATATTCTGTATTTGAAAAATTATCATCTTTAGTCGCGACAATATTATAGCTCCCGTTTTTACTAATATATGCATGACCTGAATTGTCAGTAGAGGATAATTTATTTATAAGTCTGTTGTTTTTAACATCGAAAATGTCAGCATTATCAATGGGGACTCCTGATTTAGAATTAACAATAGTTATGCAATGCTCATTGGAATATTCTGATTCCATTAATGTTAGGTTGCTACAGCGTATGGTACTGTAATTTTGCATTTCATCGATTGTATCACCTTTGATGACTGGAACGAGAAAGTAATATCCGGGCTTGTCTAATGTGATATTGATTTCGTTTTGATCGATGAATGGAACTATAGAATCAGATTTTACCTCTATTGAATTTAAGAGTGTCGCTTGTGTTGAAATATCATTAAATGAATATCGATCTACTATTTGATTATTCTCTCCAGTTATGTAATATATGTTTAATTTAAATAGGAAAGTGTTATTATTGTTTATCGATATGTTTAGTGTATCTCCAGGTATAATTGACTTTGGTGCATAAATGGAAATTGACGAACGTGAAATTTCGTTGATGAGGTTTTCAAGGCAATTGCGTCGAGTATAATTAGGGTATTTTTCTATGTGAGTTTTGATGTTATTATATAGCCATTTTTTTTCATTAATATTTTGAGCGTATTCATACATGGCAATAAGTATTTCTGCCGAATATTCGCTATTGTGGAATTCGCTAAATAAATCTTGTAATAATTCAAATATTGTGCGGTTGTCGGAATTATATACAGCGTCATTCAAAAAAGAAATTCTATCAATATCGCAATCTATGAATGCTGCTTGACGATTAATATTAAGTGATATGAGGTTTTGGTATAGTGTGAGTATGAGTTTGACGATGGGTGATGTATATGTGAATCTTAAATTAACGAATGAATTATATTCACATAACCAATTCACGGGCATTATATTACTTATGTTGCTGTATTTTTTTATTTTTTCGATAATATGTCGAGCAATAAAGTCATAAAGTGATGGGTAAAATTGAAATGTAAGATTGTTATGAGTAATGATAGATGCATATTCCTTTAAAGATGATACTTTTAAAGGATTAGGGTTTGCAAGTGCTAAATCGCATAACGTTAAAATCTTGTGTTTAAATTGATTGCCATCCCATGTCTTGTAATCTTTAGGAAGAGGAATTAATGGATTGTTGCGTTGGTCGTATTTCCATTTATTGGAATTATATATTCCATCGTATATGTCTATCAATAAAACGTGGAGAATTGCTTTTATGCATGGGTCTTTTTCATCGTTGGCTATAATTTCAATGCGTTCAATGATGTGTGGTAGGTTGCCAGAATCAATTAGAGATTGAGCGATGGAATATTCAACAAGAGATTTAATTAAAGATTGACCATTGCCTGTCTCTAAGGATGTTGTGATATTTACCTCTGCTTGTGAGACGGCTTTCTGAGGATAAGCAAAATCTGGTTTGTCGTTTATTTGTTGGGCAAAAGTTGTAAGTGTAAAAATTAGAAATAGACAGGAAATTATGTATTGGTTAATCTTGTTCATAGTAATTGCTTTTAATTAGGTAAATATAAACCCCACAAGATTATAACATCAATTGCGGGGTAATAGTTGTTGATTCCGGCTATGTGATTTCATTCCGGAATGTTTATGATTAATCGTTATCTTTCTTATCCTTTTTGTTTTTTCGGTGCTTATCGTGTTGTCTCATTAGGTGGCGAGTGTATTTGTCCTCAGCCTGTTTTAATAAGAAAAGCTGTTTTTTTGTTAGAACATTTTTAAATTGCTCAAAATATTTAAGTTCAATTTGTGCCTCTTTATATTTAAGTTCAAATAGCGCTTCTGCGGCTTTTTCATATTCAATATCGGTGGCGTTAGTTTCTTTTTTGTTTAATTCTCGTTGGAGTTTGCGTGTGCCATGATGGAGTTTAAAT
>CAZCEB010000137.1:0-5336 GCA_964497305.1 uncultured Muribaculaceae bacterium
CCTGCATCGCTAATCATAACGACATTATCATTTAGATTGCGAGCAAGCTCATCTGCAA
Source organism: uncultured Muribaculaceae bacterium (assembly GCA_964497305.1). Classification (GTDB taxonomy): domain Bacteria; phylum Bacteroidota; class Bacteroidia; order Bacteroidales; family Muribaculaceae; genus RGIG4079. Next base: position 59 of record CAZCEB010000137.1, read on the forward strand.
TCCAACGACTATTCCCGGTACCACTAAAACAGAATATCATTTTAATGTATAGTTATTTGGGTAGCGCCAAATCCATATTCCCGAAATGATGCATCTTGAGCGGAACAATGAGGATATTTTTTCAATTCTTTAATCAAGGCATTACGCAATACCCCTTCGCCTTTTCCATGAATAAATACAATTTTCTGTCCCTTTCTTTTTATGTTTTCATCCATCACCCGACGAAACTCTTTCAACTGTACTTCAAGCATATCGCCATTTGACAATCCGACTGTAGTATCAAGTAATTCATGAATATGGAGGTCCACCTCTAACACTCCGGAGCGTTTCTCCTTCTTTTGCACCGGTTGGCGCAAAGGGCGTTCAGCAACTCGTTTCTGACGCATCGCATCTTCCAATTGACTACTATCAATTACCATCGTGCGATATGGGATATCGTTTTTAACAATATCTATTGCTATTACAGGTGTATCGAAATACATATTATCATGAAAACAATGCAATTTGAAAAACTTGGTAGTATCAAGACGATATTCAACTGCGACAGGAGACTTTAGAGTAAATTCCTTGTCTCGTTTAAATGCAATATATTGTATTGCCACACGATCCATTTCGGGCAATTGTTCTCTCGTTACCTCTCCAAGAAAAACTTGAATATTGGGTTCTACAATTCCGGCAAAGCGTGTTACCCATCCGGCGCCATCGGCACGTGTCAAATATGTAAAATACAAGAAATAATTTGAATCATTGACCAAATAGGCATCAAAAGTTGTAGTATTAAGATGCTTTATCTCTGCCGGCTCATAAGCAAGTACAATGTTTAATTTCTCGCCGGTCTCTGTTTCCTCTATTGCTTCTGTTTTCGGCACTTTGGGCTGTTCAAGAACTACTGTCGCAGGAGCCACATATTTGCTTTGCGCTTGAGGAGCTGCATTTACAGGTGTTACCACCACACACTCCTTGAGCAGGACAGGCGTTTCAAACCCATCTTCATCAACATAGGCAATATTGCCCTCTATTCTTACGACTTTCCCTCCGCCTACCGAGTTGAGAAAGCGCACTATATCTCCTATTTGTGCCATTACACTCTATTTTGAAAAATTATTGTGTAAAGTTACACCTTTTTACCCAACCAACCGACATATTATCTCGACAATTACTAACTTTGTGGTCAAATACTTTATTAGACGATGACAAATATCAAAGACATTAGAATTGAGGAATATAATTATCCGTTGCCTGATGAGCGCATTGCTAAACACCCTCTAACAGAAAGAGACAAGTGTAAACTGCTTGTCAGGAATAGTAATGGCTACATTTCGGAACATATTTTCGCTAAAATTCCCGATTTATTGCCTGCCAATTCAATGCTGATATATAATAATACGCGTGTGATTAACGCTCGCCTGCGTTTTCGTAAAGGCGAGGGTGGATCTTTAATTGAAATATTCTGTCTTGAGCCTGTTGAGCCTCGCGATTATGCAGTGTGTTTTGCTTCCACGACACAATGTTCTTGGCTCTGCTTTGTAGGGAATTCAAAACGCTGGAAACAAGGTCCCTTATCTTTAAATGTAGAGATAAATGGAATCATTACATCTCTCAATGCTACTCGAGTAAACAAAGAGGGAAATGCTTCTGTAGTTTTATTCTCATGGGATAATAGCGATATTACATTTGCCCAAATAATTGAAGCTGCTGGAGAAATCCCTATTCCACCCTATCTCAATCGATCTACCGAAGCGAGCGATAGCTCAGATTATCAAACTGTTTATTCTCACATCGACGGCTCTGTTGCAGCTCCCACAGCCGGACTACATTTCACTTCTGACGTTCTTGATGCTATTTCTCAACGAGGAATACCTCGACGAGAACTCACTTTACATGTCGGTGCCGGTACTTTCCAACCTGTCAAAAGCGAAAACATTGGAGGGCACGAAATGCATAGTGAATTTATCTCGGTTTCTCGCTCTCTAATTAACGAATTGGCAACAACTGACAAAAATGTAATTGCAGTTGGGACTACATCGGTGCGCACACTTGAAAGCCTATATCACATTGGTTGCCTAATTCAGCAAGGATTACCCTATAATGAACTTCCTCAATGGTATCCCTATAGTGATAAACATCCTAAATTAACTATAAACGAGGCTCTCAACGCAATTCTAAATCTTCTTGATAAAACAGGAGAAGACCGATTAATAGCTTCTACTCGTGTGATTATTGCTCCTGGTTATAAATATCAAATCGTAAAAGGAATTATTACCAATTTTCATCAACCTCAGTCAACATTACTGCTACTTGTATCAGCATTTGTAGATGGCAATTGGAAAGCAATGTATGATTTTGCTCTCAAAAATGATTTTCGTTTTCTAAGCTATGGAGATGCATCCTTGCTTTTATAGATAAAGTCTAACAATATAAAAACGACGGCGCAACCTTCATGATTGCGCCGTCGTTTCATTATATTTCGATAGGATTATTTAATCATATCTGATGTTCCGAAAACTCCATCAATGTCCTCTTTACATCCTACCACAAGACGTTCGTATTCACGAAGACCTGTTCCGGCAGGAATTAAGTGTCCACAGATTACATTTTCTTTCATGCCCTCAAGAGAGTCAGTTTTTCCATTAATAGCAGCCTCGTTAAGCACTTTGGTTGTTTCTTGGAAAGATGCAGCCGACATGAAACTTGAAGTTTGAAGAGCTGCACGTGTGATACCTTGTAGAATTTGCTCTGATGTTGCAGGAACAGCATCACGCACTTCGATAGGTTTAAGGTCGCGACGTTTAAGGGCTGAATTTTCATCACGAAGTTTACGAGCTGTGATGATTTGTCCAGGTTTAACAACATCAGAATCTCCGGCATCAACAACGACTTTTTTGCCCCAAATGCGATCGTTTTCGTCCATGAAATCACGTTTGTCAACAACTTGTTGTTCAAGGAAACAAGTATCTCCCGGATCAAGGATATTAACCTTACGCATCATTTGACGTACGATAACCTCAAAGTGTTTGTCGTTGATCTTCACACCTTGCATGCGGTATACATCTTGCACTTCGTTCACGATATAATCTTGAACTGCAGTTGGACCCATAATGTTAAGGATATCAGCAGGTGTGATAGCACCATCAGATAGAGGAGTACCTGCACGCACATAGTCATTTTCTTGAACAAGAATTTGTTTTGACAATGGCACAAGATATTTCTTAACCTCACCAATCTTAGATGTTACCGAGATTTCGCGGTTACCACGTTTTACTTTACCAAACTTAACCTCACCATCAATTTCAGAAACGATTGCAGGGTTAGATGGATTACGAGCTTCAAACAACTCGGTTACACGTGGAAGACCACCGGTGATATCACCTGCGCCACCTGTAGCACGTGGAATCTTAACAAAGATTTCTCCGGCACGGAGTTCATCTCCATTTTCAACCATCAAGTGAGCGCCCACAGGAAGAGCATATGTCTTAACAATTTGTCCGTTTGCATCAAGGATATTTGCTTCTGGAACTTTTGTACGGTCTTTAGACTCAATAATAATCTTTTCTTTTAGACCTGATTGTTCATCAGCATCAACACGATATGTTACATTTTCAATAACATTTTCAAAGCTGATTTTACCTGCTACTTCTGAAACGATAACGGCATTAAATGGATCCCATTCACAAATCACATCTCCCTTCTTAACTGATTCTCCATTCTTGAAATATAGTTTAGAGCCATAAGGGATGTTTGCATTTGTCAACATCATTTTTGTCTTAGGATCAATAATGCGCATTTCAGCAAGACGTCCGATAACAACTTCAACAGGACGACCATTTGAGTCAAGTTCTTCAGTTGTTACTGTGCGAAGCTCATCAATTTCAAGAACACCATCATAACGAGATGTTACTGATGATACGGCGGCAATATTTGATGCAACCCCACCGACGTGGAATGTACGAAGAGTCAACTGAGTACCTGGCTCACCAATTGATTGTGCAGCGATTACGCCGACTGCCTCTCCCTTCTGAACAAGGCGGTTGTTTGACAAGTTACGTCCGTAACATTTAGCACAAACACCTCTCTTAGATTCACAAGTAAGTACTGAGCGAATTTCTACCGACTCAATTGGAGATGCATTGATGCGATCAGCTGCAACTTCATTGATTTCTTCACCGGCAGCTACTATAACCTCTCCGGTAGTTGGATCAATAATATCATGAACTGATACACGACCAAGAATACGTTCACCAAGAGAAGCAACTACATCGTCATTGTTCTTAACCTCAGTACATACAAGACCACGCAATGTTCCACAGTCTTCTTCATGAATAATCACATCATGAGCAACGTCAACAAGACGACGAGTCAAATAACCTGCGTCAGCTGTTTTCAACGCTGTATCGGCAAGACCCTTACGAGCACCGTGAGTAGAGATAAAGTACTCAAGCACTGAAAGACCTTCCTTAAAGTTAGCAAGGATTGGGTTTTCAATAATCTGTCCACCCTCAGCACCTGCTTTTTGAGGTTTAGCCATAAGACCACGCATACCTGAAAGCTGACGAATCTGGTCTTTAGAACCACGAGCTCCAGAGTCAAGCATCATGAATACAGGGTTAAATCCTTGTTGGTCGGCAGTCAATTGCTTCATCAATGTATCCGACAAACGAGAGTTTACGTGTGTCCAAATATCAATTATCTGATTGTAACGTTCGTTATTGGTAATGAATCCCATAGAATAGTTATTCATCACTTCTTGAACTTGTTCGTTACCTTCTTTTACTAATTGTTCTTTTTCTGCAGGAATTAGCACGTCGCCAAGGTTGAATGACAATCCACCCTTGAATGCCATCTTATAACCAAGGTTTTTAATATCATCAAGGAATTGAGCCGAACGTGGAATACCACAATTCTTAATTACTTTACCAATGATATCACGCAATGATTTCTTTGACAAGATTTGGTTAACGTAACCAATTTCTTCAGGCACATATTGGTTTACAAGCACACGACCTACTGATGTATTTTCAACAAGACGTTTTACTTTATTGCCATTTTCATCAATGTCATCTACAACAACCGAAATTGGAGCGTGAAGTGTTACGCGACCTTCGTTATATGCAATTTCTGCTTCTTCCGGACCATAGAATTTAAATCCTTCGCCTTTATCACCTTTACGCAATTTAGTAATGTAGTAAAGACCAAGCACCATGTCTTGAGATGGTACAGTAATAGGAGCACCATTAGCAGGATTCAAAATATTATGAGCACCGAGCATCAACATTTGGGC
>CAZCEB010000138.1:0-5333 GCA_964497305.1 uncultured Muribaculaceae bacterium
AGATTTTTAAAATCTGATTTTTACAATTTAGCAAAATGTTAAAACCGAAGAAAAAATGCTTACATTTGTTTATATTTTAAGAATTTATACTATCTTTGCAATTTGTTACGTAATCTCTTCCTAAGAGATTTCACACAATTAATAAAATGAGAGTAAATAATATATGTTTAATTTTTATGTAAAACTATGAGAAAGCTGTTATTCTTTTTAATCGCAGTTTGTACCATCGCTTTTGTCGCTGACGCTCGCACAGTGCGTGGGAAGGTAGTTAGTGCAAGTAACAATGAGCCTATGATTGGGGCTACTGTATTGCCGGTAGGTGGAGGCAATGGTGTTGCTACTGACTTTGACGGTGGTTTTGTGCTTAACATTGACGACAACGTTAAGCAAATTAAAGTTTCTTATGTGGGTATGACCACAAAGACAGTTAACGTGAGTGAAAATATGCTTATCGCATTGGAAAGCAGTGATAATACTCTTGACGATGTGATTGTTGTTGGTTATGGTAGCCAAAAGCGCGAAGCTAAAACAGGAGCTATCACAACATTAAATGCCGATGAAATTGCTGATATTCCTGCAACATCAATCGATAAGATGCTTTCAGGAAAGATGGCAGGTGTGATGATTACACAATCATCAGGACAACCGGGATCATCTACAAGTATTCGCATTCGTGGTACATCTTCTATCAATGCAGGAAATGGTCCATTGTATGTAGTTGATGGTATCCCTGTATCAAGTGGAGACGAAGCTGATCTTGTAAATACCAACAATGCTATTGCTGCAATCAATCCTAACGACATTGAAAACATTACCGTATTGAAAGATGCTGCTGCAGCAAGTGTATATGGTTCTCGTGCTGCCAATGGGGTTATTTTGATTACAACAAAAAGTGGTAAATCAGGCAAGAGTACATTTAATGTACGCGCGCGTTTCGGTCTTTCATCATTGGCTAATGACAATAATGTAGGTGTTATGTCGGGTCAAGAGTTGCTCCAATATCAACGTGATGCTGTTATTAATGCAGGCAAAAACCCTGATGACCCAACTGTGGGCGCTTCATACTATCGTCCATATTCTTTGCTTGCTAAAGAGCAAACAAATTGGATGGATCATTTTACTCGTCTTGGAAAAATGCAAGAGTATGAAATCAATGCTTCAGGAGGTAACGACAAAACTAACTATTATAGCTCTTTGAATTACCACAATAATGAAGGTATTTATTATGGTGTTGATTACAAAAAAATAGGTGCACGTTTTAATGTTGATCACGAATTGAGTAAATATTTGAAAACCGGTGCTCGCATCAATCTTGGATATACCTATTCTGAAGATATTCCAATGCAATCATTGTATTATTCAAACCCTGCATTTGCCGGTATGACAATGTTGCCATGGACTCCTGCCTATGACGAAATGGGAAATCACAACACAAATATTCCTGAAAACTCATATACTAACCCTCGTGCAACTGCCGAATATGATGAACAATGGGAAAAAACCTATAATGTTCAAGGTAGCATGTACTTGGAATATCGACCAATTCGTCAATTGACACTTCGTTCTAACAATGGTGTTGAAATGAAGTTTAAAGAAGGACGTCGTTATTGGTCTCAAGAAGCGAGCAACTATTCTACTGGATATCCTGTGCTTCAAACAACAAATACAACCTACCGCACATTGACAACATCAAATACTGCTACATGGCAAGATATTTATAATGATGTACACAACTTGCGCGTATTGCTTGGTCAAGAAGCTACTCATGACTATGGATATTATTACTATGGATATTCTGATACATTGAATCCAGAAATACCATATCACACTTCAGGTGCCAACTATGAAGTAGGATATAGCAATTCAACATCAACACTATTGTCATTCCTTGGTATTCTTGATTATAGCTACGATTCTCGCTATTTCTTGCAATTGTCAGGACGTTATGATGGTAGTTCTAAATTCGGATCTAACAAGCAATGGGGATTCTTCTATGCGCTTGGTGCATCATGGAATGCTCATAATGAAGATTTCTTGAAAGATTACACTTGGTTGAATTTAGCTAAATTGCGTGTAAGTTATGGTATCAATGGTAATGACGGAATTGGAAACTATGCTCATTATGGTGTTTATGCTTCTTCTTACTATAATGGTGTGAATGGTCTTGTTCCATCAACTCCGGCAAATCCTGATTTGTCATGGGAAAAGAATAAATCATTTAACGTTGGTATCGATTTTGGCTTCTTAGATAGAGTAACAGGTACTATCGATTTCTATACTCGTAAAACTACCGACATGCTTTTGACAAGAACTCAATCTTCTACAACAGGTTTTAACTCAGTGCTTGACAATATTGGCTCAATGCGCAATACAGGTGTTGAATTGCAAGTAGATGTTAATATTCTTCGTAACAAGGATTGGTCATGGAACGTAGGATTTAATTTGTCTCACAATAAAACAAAAATTCTTGAACTTGCCGGAGAAGAATTCCTTTCATATTCAGGAGACAGTCGCTTGCGTCATGTTGTGGGAGAAGGAATGTACACATTCTATTTGAGGGACTATTATGGAGTAAACCCTGTTAATGGTGAAGCTCTTTGGGTTACTGAAGACGGTAAATTAACCAACAATTATAGCGATGCTCGTTGGTATTATTGCGGAAGTCCGGAGCCTAAATTCACAGGTGGTATCAATACAACTGTTACATGGAAAGACTTTAGCCTAAGCGTATTGGGTGAATTCAAAACAGGAAACAAAGTGTATATCGGTGCTGAATATTCTTACTTGAATAGTGATGGTACACAAATGAGCATGAATCAAATGACATCAGCTCTTAACTATTGGAAAAAACCGGGTGATACAGGATGTAATCCAAAACCAATCGCAGGTAACACTACAAGCTCTAACTCAATGAGCTCTGACCGTTGGTTGGAAGATGGCGATTATTTCCGCATCAAAGATGTTACACTATCATACACATTGCCTAAAAAACTTATCAATAAGGCAGGAATGGATAATGTGAGAGTTTATGCAACAGGAATGAATCTATATACATTCCATGATGTTAATTTCTGGGATCCTGAACGTGGTGTAGATGGTCTTGGATATGGTATTTATCCTGTTACTAAGACATTTGTATTAGGTCTTGATGTTACATTCTAATTTTAATCATCGTAAAATAGAAATATAAATATGAAAAAGATATTATTTAGTTGCGCAGTTCTTTCGGCAATGGCACTTGTTTCTTGCGATGGATTCTTGGAACAAGAACCGGAACTGTCACAAAGCAATGAATTGACGCTATCGTCTTACGATGGTATTAATAATGCTACAGCCGGATTGTACACAATGTTTCAAAGTGCATCTTGGTTTGATGGCGAATACGTTTTAAGTTCAGAAATGCGTTGTGGTAATGCAAAGAAACCTTTGCAAGAGCCGGGGTCAGGACGTTATACAGGTTACACAACATGGATTTATAATGAAAATTCAACATCTCCTGTGTGGTCTTATGCATATTATACTATTGCATGGGCAAATAACGTGATTAATGCAATTCCTAATATAGATATCAATCAAGAACGCAATGCAACTCAAGCCGATCTTGATAATCTCATGGCTGAAGCTCTTTTTGTGCGTGCATTCTGTTACCATAACTTGGTTACAACTTATGCACAACCATATACTTATCAACCTGAGAGTTTAGGTGTGCCTGTAGTTCTTGTAACAGAAAATGGCTCTCCGGCACGTAATACCGTTGCTGAAGTTTATGCACAAATCGTAAAAGACTTGACCGACGCCGAAGCGTTAATGTCTGATGGATATCAACGTGCCGGTGTTAATGACCCTGTAGCAGCTGCAACAAAGCCTGCTATTCAAGCATTCTTGTCTCGTGTGTACCTGTATATGGGTAATTGGCAAGGTGCTGCTGACTATGCAACAAAAGTTATTGATAGCGGTAAATTCAGTCTTGCTGATGCCAATGCCTACAAAACTATGTTCAGCGCTTCAATTGCTCCTGAAGGTGGGGAATATATCTTTGAAGTGTTTGGAGATAAACTCAATTCTTATTGGGATGCTTCAGGTTGGACTCATTTACCTTATATAACTAATTTTGGTGACAATGGATCGGCTGATGTTTGTGCGACAATGGATCTAATCAATCTTTATGAAGATGGAGATGTGCGTTTAGCTATGTATCAAGAGCACAATGGTGAATACTATTGTGGTAAATATACCGGAAAAGAAGGTGTTCAACCACGCACAACCAATGTTCCATTGATTCGTATTTCTGAAATGTATTTGAATCGTGCTGAAGCATTGTTAAATGGTGCATCAGTTGCGGGTGCTACTGTAGCCGGAGACCTTGCTGCAATTGCTGAAAAACGTGGATCTACTGCTGCCGCTGCTACAGAACAAGGAATCTTTGATGAACGTCGTCGTGAACTTGCTTTTGAAGGGCACATTCACTATGATTATGCACGTTGCAAAAAATCTATGACTCGTACTGATTTTGATGACAACGTAAATCAAAATGTTGAGTTCCCAAGCTATATGTGGGCTTTGCCTATCCCTAAACGTGAAATGGAGGCTAATCCTAACATGGAACAAAACCCAGGTTATTAATTAATCTTTTAATAGAGAATTACTAAAATGAAAAAGTTTAATTTTATATACGGTGCGGCAGTTGCAAGCATGATGCTTTTTGCTTCTTGTAGTAATGATCAACCGGAATTTAATGATGCTGATGCATTTATTGCATTTACAAATACAGCTTTGAGCGTTGATGAATTTGGCGGCTCAATCGATGTTCCTGTGTTGCTTACCTCTCTTGCCGGTCTTGAAGGTACAGCTGTAATAGAGGTCGATTCTACTTCTACAGCTATAGAAGGAGTGCATTTTACTCTGCCTGAAAGTAATACGATAGCTTTCACAAAAGATGCTCCTACTCAAAATTTCACTTTGTCTATTATTGATAATGATGATTTTGGTGGTGATAAAAAGGTGGTGTTGAAAATCACTGCAGTAACAGGTGTTAACATGGGTGCTGTTTCTACATGTGTAGTAACAATTGCTGATAACGAACATCCATTAAAACCAATTCTTGGCAAATATAATGCGTATGCAGACACCGGTCGCGGAGAATACAACTATGAAGTTCTCCTCACAATGGATGAAAGTGACGTTCAAAAAGTGTGGATATGTGATATTGAACCATATTTTGCTAGTTATGGATATGTACACACCTATGGGGAAAATATGTTCTATGGTATTGTAAATGAAGATTTAACACAAAATATTGCCATATTATCACTTTCAGAACCGCACGAAGTAAA
>CAZCEB010000139.1:0-5305 GCA_964497305.1 uncultured Muribaculaceae bacterium
TGCCGTTGCTCAACGCTATGGCAACCTATTTGATATGTATGAAGAAATCACTGACGTTTCTCCTTACGAAGAACCAATGATGATTTATCCGGCTATCCACTACACAATGGGTGGTATCTGGGTTGACTACGAACTTCAAACATCTCTAAAAGGTCTATTTGCAATTGGCGAATGTAACTTCTCTGACCATGGAGCTAACCGTCTTGGTGCATCAGCGCTAATGCAAGGTCTTGCTGATGGTTACTTCGTTCTTCCATTCACTATCCAAAATTATCTTTCTGACCAAATTACTGTTCCTCATTTCCAAACTAATACTCCGGAATTTGACGAAGCAGAAAAACAATGTATCGAAGCTGAACAAGCTCTTCTCAACATTAAGGGGAAACGTTCTGTTGACTCTATCCACAAAGAACTTGGACACATCCTTTGGGATCTTGTTGGTATGGCTCGTACAAAAGAAGGTCTTGAAGACGCTCTTGGCAAACTCAAAGCACTTCGCAAAGAATTTGAATCTAACCTCTTCGTACCTGGTGAAGCCGGAAATGGCATGAATGTTGAACTTGACAAAGCATTCCGTTTGAAAGACTTCATCACAATGGGTGAACTCATCGCTTACGATGCACTCAACCGCAACGAAAGTTGTGGTGGGCACTTCCGCGAAGAATTCCAAACTGAAGAAGGTGAAGCTAAACGTGATGATGCTAACTATTTCTACGTTGCATGTTGGAACTATGAAGGCGACGACAATGCTGAGCCTACTCTTATCAAAGAACCACTCGAATACGAAGCTATCAAGGTTCAAACTCGTAACTATAAGTCATAACAATTAGAAATAACTCCAATGGCAAATATAACTGTAAACTTAAAGGTTTGGCGTCAAGCCGGACCAAAGGAGCAAGGTCAATTCAAGACTTATACTGTCGCTACCGACACCGACACCTCGTTCCTTGAAACTCTCGATATTCTCAATGAACAACTCGTTGAGAAAGGCGAGGAACCTATCGTGTTTGACCACGACTGCCGCGAAGGTATCTGCGGTATGTGTTCTCTATACATCAATGGACATCCACATGGACCTGCAACAGGAGCTACTACATGTCAGCTCTACATGCGCCGATTCAAAGATGGTGAAACAATCACTGTTGAACCTTGGCGTTCTGCAGCATTCCCTGTAATCAAAGACTTGATGGTTGACCGCAATGCTTTTGACAAAATCCAACAAGCAGGTGGTTATGTATCATTCAATTGTGGTGGTGCACAAGATGCAAACGCGCTTCCTATCTCTAAAGAAGCTGCCGACATGGCTATGGACGCTGCTACTTGTATCGGTTGTGGCGCTTGTGTTGCTGCTTGTAAGAATGGTTCTGCAATGTTGTTCGTTTCGGCTAAAGTCAGTCAATTTGCACTCCTCCCACAAGGACAAGTTGAACGCGCTCGTCGTGCTCGTGCAATGGTTAAAAAGATGGACGAACTTGGTTTCGGTAACTGTACAAACACAGGTGCATGTGCTGCTGAATGTCCAAAGAACATTTCTCTCAGCAACATTGCTCGCCTAAACCGCGAATTCATCAACGCAAAACTCAAAGACTAATAAACAAGTTCTTTTTGATATTGAAAGTGGCGGGGATTACCCGCCACTTTCATTTTGTCTTTATCGTTATAGCTCATTAAGCATTAATTTTGTAACTTTGCAAAGTAAAATAACTAATATGGGACAACTTATAGCTATCGTGGGACGCCCAAATGTGGGAAAATCCACTCTCTTCAATCGTTTAACAGAAACCCGTACTGCCATTGTCGATGGAACGGCAGGCACAACTCGTGATCGCCAATATGGTAAAGTAGATTGGGCTGGAAAAGAGTTTTCAATCGTTGACACCGGGGGGTGGGTTGTCAACTCCGAAGATATTTTCGAAGGAGAAATCAACAAGCAAGTGGCTCTTGCTATTGAACAAAGTGATGTGATACTATTTGTTGTCGATGCAATGAATGGAGTTACTGACCTTGACGACCACGTTGCAGAAATCCTTCGCAAATCGACCAAACCAATACTCCTTGTTGCGAATAAAGTTGATTCAAACGAATGGATCTATAATATAGCCGAATTTTACAGTCTCGGTCTTGGTGATCCCTATCCCGTTTCAGCCGTTAGTGGGTTTGGGACCGGCGACCTTCTTGATGAAATTGTAAAACGCATGCCCGAAAAGACAGAAGATGAAGAGGATGACCTTGAGGATATTCCTCGTTTCACAATCGTTGGACGTCCAAATGCAGGCAAATCATCTTTGGTAAATTCATTTATCGGGGAAGAGCGTCACATCGTTACCGATATTGCAGGAACAACACGCGATAGCATCTATACTCGTTACAATAAATATGGCTTTGATTTTTATCTTGTAGATACTGCCGGAATCCGCAAAAAGAACAAAGTAAATGAAGATATCGAATACTATTCAGTAATTCGTAGTATTCGTGCCATTGAAGCCTCTGATGTGTGTATCTTAATGATTGACGCAACACGAGGAATCGAAAGCCAAGACACTAACATCTTCTCCCTCATTCAAAAGAACAAGAAAGGGCTCGTGGTGTGTGTAAACAAATGGGACCTCGTAGAAGATAAATCAAATGAAGCAATACGCTGCTACGAAGCGGCAATTCGCGAGCGGTTTGCTCCATTTACCGACTTCCCTATCATATTCACATCAGCACTAACAAAACAACGCATTTTCAAAGTACTTGAAACAGCATTGAAAGTATATGAAAATCGCAAACGCACTGTGCCGACATCTCAGCTTAATACTGTAATGCAAGAATTCATAGAAGCATATCCACCTCCTGCCAACAAAGGAAAATATGTTAAGATTAAATACATCACAATGCTAAAAGGCTCAACAGTCCCCACTTTTATATTCTTCTGTAACCTTCCTCAATGGGTAAAAGAGCCATATCGTCGTTACTTGGAAAACAAGATACGCGAAACTTGGGAATTCTCAGGAACCCCCATCAACGTTTTCATGCGCGAAAAATAAAATACTTTATACAGCAAAAGAGCGACCAAAAGGTCGCTCTTTTGTTATATGACAAAGATTTTATTTCTTGTTAATTGCAGGCTCTACTACACGTAGGCGGTCGCCGGCATCTTTGACAATTGAACGATAATAACGTTCATCATATCCGGGGAACGAAGGATAGGCAGGAACTCCATCAGGAGTATATTCAAACTCGCCATTTTTTTCTCGCTTAACATTACCATCAAGATATTTTACAAGCAGATAATCGCCTAACGCTTTGAAATCTTTGGTCGATTTTTCTGCCCAATGATTTGTCAAGTCAACAAACATCTTGCGCGCATCAGCATCTTTCATTGACGAAGCTTTTGATTCTGCTTCAGAAACTGCAACAGCAATACCATCTTCCAATCCGTTTTGCACTCGACGTATATCAGGAATCATTTGAGAATAACGGCTGTAGGCTTGATTTGCGACATAGTTATGCGCCCAAAACGCAGCATCCCATGAAATGTGATACATATCGCCATTACCATGAGCATAACAATGTGGAGGCTCTGTTACGCAACAATAAACCGGAACATATACACAGGTATTGGCATCATCAACGCCAAACCATAACACTCCCTTCATTGATGCCGGCACATTATCTCTAAGTTGAGCAACAAACGAGAATCCTGTTTGTTGAGTAGCTATCGCTCGTTCATGAGAATATTCTACTCCGTCAACTTTATAGGTCAATGGACGCCAACGATAAGGAACATCATAGGCACCTGCTCCTATATCTTTAGTCATATCCATTGGCGTATCTTCAAAATGATCTCGCATCATCCATTGCATTTCACGCACCGACACTTTTTTATCGGGTTTCACCCATAATGGCATCGGTTCACCTTCTCCCTTTAAAACCCATGCCAATGATGACTCCATTGAATTATTAAAACGATTAAAATATGCCCACACACGAGCATCACATCCTCTCAATGCGCTGAAATCTGTTATGGCATAAGCCAATGAAAAACTGAAATCTTCATCTTTTCCGGCAAAATATCCTTGCTTACGAGCAAAATCAATCACATCGGGAGCATAGAGACAATTTTCTTTATCATTTAAAGGGAATTGATGAATACGTGCATGATTGGCATGTCCGGAGATACAATCATCGGGCACACGACGTGCTACCCAAACTGCACCTTTTTCTTTATTACCTTTTCCAATCAGCTCCATAATCCACACCTCTTTACCATCGGCAATAGAGAATGACTCTCCCGAACTTGCATAACCATAATCGGCAACAAGCCCTGTCATTACACCAATTGCTTCACGCGCAGTCTTGGCTCTTTGCAAAGCGATGTATATCAATGAGCCATAGTCTATAATCCCTATTGTATCAACAAGCTCAGGACGTCCGCCCCATGTACTTTCAGCGATAGCGAGTCCATGCTCATTCATATTTCCTATTGTTGCATAGGTATGAGCCACTTCAGGAATTTCGCCAAGATATTTTCCTGTGTCCCATTCCACAACCTTGCGCATAGCACCCTTGGGATAATCAGCCGCAGGTTGATTATACAACTCTCCATAAAGATTGTGACTATCAGCAGCATAAGTTATCATAACACTACCATCGGCAGTTGCTCCTGAGCCGGCAATCAAACTTGTACAAGCATCAGCAATAGCAAATCCGCCACAGAATGCCAATGTCGCAATAAAGAATCTTTTTATCATAATCTTATATATTAATTGTTACTATTTCTCCTGATTTAAGGTACCATATAAACCCTTTTACATTTTTATTTCCCATCTCCACAAGTAATTTCATGTAATTCCTAACTTGTGCAGCATATAGGTCATGATGAGGCTCTCCAAATTTATAATCTATAACTTCAACCGTTCCATCAGAAGTCCACACTACCCTATCCGGGCGATAACGTTCTTTTGACGACACTACAATTGCACGTTCATTGACTACCTTTTCATATCCATTAAACCACCTCTTTACACGAACGTCATCTAAGGACTCCGACAAAAATGATTTTATTTCATTTGCATCCTCTTCCGATATATTATTCTTATAGGCATATCGAGCTACGACAACAGATAAATCCTCTTCTTTTCTTACTTTTCCAAGTATATCATGAAGAATTATTCCCCTATCTCTCGGTTTCTCTAAATCCTGCAAATCCTCAACAACACTCAAATTCCACATATCATTTCGATCGGCAGTATAATAGGGAATTGCCTCTTTTTTTTCTTCAGTATCAGATAACATTGAAAAATATAACTCTATTAAACAA
>CAZCEB010000140.1:0-5299 GCA_964497305.1 uncultured Muribaculaceae bacterium
AAAATTTGAAGAAATTAATTTCAACCAAGGTGATTTTGAATATGAAGCATCGGTTATCATCCCTGTACGTAACCGTGTTCGCACTGTTCGTGATGCTATCAAGAGTGTTCTTTCTCAAAAAACCGATTTTAAATTTAACCTCATCATTATTGATAATGGCTCTACCGATGGAACTACTGAGGCTATCGATGAATTTAAAAATGACGAACGTGTAATTCACATTATTCCAGAACGTGATGACCTTGGTATCGGTGGTTGTTGGAATATGGGTGTAAATCATCCTAAATGCGGTAAATTTGCTGTTCAATTGGATAGTGATGACGTTTACAGCGATGAAAACACACTCGCTACTATGGTTAAAGCATTCTACGATCAAAATTGCTCAATGGTAGTAGGTACATATATGCTTACAGATATCAATATGCAAATGATTCCCCCGGGTGTAATCGATCACAAAGAATGGACCCCTGAAAATGGCCGCAATAATGCTCTTCGCATCAATGGTCTTGGTGCTCCGCGTGCATTCTATACTCCAATGCTTCGTGAAATCAATGTGCCAAACACAAGTTATGGTGAAGACTATGCACTTGGTCTTGCATTCTCTCGTCGTTATCAAATCGGTCGCGTGTATGACGTAGTTTACTACTGCCGCCGTTGGGAAGATAACTCTGACCACGCGTTGGATATTAACAAGACTAATGCCAACAACCTTTACAAGGACCGTATCCGTACTTGGGAACTTCAAGCTCGTGTTGAATTAAACAAAAACAAATAATTCCTTACGGTCGTGGTTAATACTGAATTAGTAAATAAATTTATCGGTGAGCAGTTGGCTGAATGGCAAACTGCTGCCGATAATTTCAAAGCACTTGAAGGCGTTAAGGTAAAAGATCTTGATGTCAATGGCATGAAAATTAAAGTGCAATTTAATCCTGCACGTATAGTGTCATCTTCGGCAAAAGTTGATGCTAAATCTTTGAAAGAACGTAAGTGCTTTCTTTGTACAGAAAATCGTCCATCTGTTCAACGTGGGATAGAGTGGGGTAATGGTTATATTATTCTTATCAACCCATTCCCTATTTTTCCTCGCCACTTGACAATCCCAGATATGCGTCATGTTGACCAATTAATTAAAGGTCGCATAGCCGATATGATGTCGCTAGCTCATGATTTAGATGGATATACAGTTTTCTATAATGGCCCTAAGTGTGGTGCGTCAGCTCCCGACCATATGCACTTTCAAGCAGGGAATAGCGATTTCCTTACAATTGGAGATGCCCTTGAAAATGCTGAATTAAAAACAATTGCAACAGATGGTGATGCGGTACTTGCTGTGTGTCAGTCATTACCTCTTAACGTATTTGTTATTGACTCTAAAGATCCTCAAGCCGGAGAACGCTTGTTTGCTCGTCTTTATGATGCAATTCCAGTTCCCGAAGGAGAAAAAGAGCCAATGATGAATTTGCTTTGTTTTGCAACACCGGCAGGTGTAAGACTTGTTGTTATTCCTCGCAAACAACATCGTCCATCATTCTATGGAACTGAAGGAGATGATAAGATGTTGCTTAGTCCTGCATCAGTAGACATGGGTGGCGTATTTATTACTCCACTTGAAAAGGATTTCAACAAAGTTGATGCAGAATTGATAAAAGTAATCTTTGATGAGCTTTGTTTGAGTGATGAAGCCGTTGAAGATATTGTGAACAAGATTAAGTAAGATTCTTTAATGGAAGAACCTAAGATTAAGGTCGGCATTATGAGTGCCGCCGAAGTGAAATTTACACTTGACGGAACTTTTAGTGTTCTTGATAAAACCGTCAGTGGTAGCCAAGTTGCTACCACCGATGGTAATGTTATTTTATGGAATAACGAAAAATATCAAGAATTGGAGTTTGTCCCTGTTGATGAAGCTTCTGCTTCATTTGAACTTGAAGATGTTACTATTGGAGTAAATTTCCATTGGGAACGCAAGGAAGTTCAACGTTTTAAAGGTGCACTCAGATTAATTGTTGAGCATGGCAAAATTACTCCAGTGAATATACTTGGTGTTGAAGACTATTTGCTCAGCGTAATTTCTTCGGAAATGAGTGCAACTGCATCTCTTGAATTGCTTAAGGCTCATGCTGTTATATCTCGTAGTTGGTTGCTTGCGCAAATTGATAAAAACAAACGCATTGAATCATCCGGCGAAAAATATGTTGCAGCAGAAAACAAAGAAGGTGAGATGATTAAGTGGTATGATCGTGAAGATCATATAAACTTTGACGTTTGTGCCGATGACCATTGTCAACGTTATCAAGGTATTACTCGTGCATCAACACCTCAAGTTGCAAAGGCGATAGAGGCTACACGAGGTCAAGTGCTCATGGATGGAGAAAATCTTTGTGATGCTCGCTTCTCTAAATGTTGTGGCGGTGTATATGAAGAATTTGAAAATTGTTGGGAACCTATTCATTACAATTATCTTGTCGCTCGTCGTGATGGCGTAAATGAAACAGATTTCCCTAATTTGACAATTGAAGAGAATGCTCGTGAATGGATTCTTTCCCGTCCGGAAGCTCATTGTAACACAGCTGATGCTGAAATCCTTTCTCAAGTATTAAATAATTACGACCAAGAAACAACCGATTTCTATCGTTGGGAAGTAAAATATACTCAAGCAGAATTGTCAAAACTTGTTCGTGAGCGTTCAGGAATGGACTATGGTGATATTATAGACCTTGAGCCCATTGCTCGTGGTACATCAGGGCGTCTTTATAAACTAAAAATTGTAGGAACTAAAAAAACGCTTACAATTGGAAAAGAACTTGAAATACGTCGCACACTTTCACCTTCTCACCTTTATAGCTCGGCTTTCGTAGTTGAAAAAGGCGAAAATGATGCAAACGGGCTTCCTTCAACATTCACTCTCAAGGGTGCCGGTTGGGGACATGGCGTAGGTCTTTGCCAAATTGGAGCTGCTGTTATGGGAGCCAAAGGTTATCCTTATGAAGAAATTCTGTTGCATTATTTCATTGATGCATCAATAACGAAATTATATTAATAAACAACAAATAAAATTCAGATAATGAGTAAAGTAACAAAACGCAATCCTTGGGCTTGGATTCCAACGCTCTATTTTGCACAAGGTATACCATTCATCTTCATTAATATGGTGACAATGGTACTCTTCACTCAGCTCGGTATGTCAGAAACCGATGCTGCTCTCTACACCGGTTGGCTTTATTTACCATGGGTAATCAAGCCTTTCTGGGGTCCTATCGTTGATATTATTCGCACTAAACGCTGGTGGACAGTTGCAATGCAAATTTGTGTAGCAGTGGGTCTCGCTGCCATTGCATTTACTCTTCCATTACCTAATAAGGAAGAAATTGTTGCAGGATTGCCGGTAAGTGAATTTATGTTGTGTCTATTCTTCTATTTTATCACAGCATTCTGCTCTGCAACACACGATATTGCATCAGATGGTTTCTATATGATTGCACTTAACACCGCAGAGCAAAGTATGTTTGTCGGTATTCGTTCAACATTCTATCGTTGTGCTAACGTATTTGGACAAGGAGGTCTTGTGATGCTTGCAGGATTCCTTCAAACTCAAACAGGAGATGTTGCTGTTGCGTGGAAATATACAGTAATCATTTGCGCCGCATTCTTTGCAATCGTTTCAGTTTATCATGCATTTATTCTTCCTGTTCCTGCTGCTGATAAAGCTGTAGGTCAAGGTGATGCTAAGAAGAAAAGTGTTGGTGATATCGTGAAGGAATTTTCTGGCTCATTTGTAACATTTTTCCAAAAGAAACATGTGCTTCTTGCAATGTTGTTCATGCTTTTGTATCGTCTTCCTGAAGCTCAAGTAGTGAAACTTTGTCAACCATTCCTTCTCGCTTCTCGTGATGCCGGAGGTCTTGGAATGACTCAAGGTGAAGTAGGTTTTGCTTATGGTACACTTGCAATCGTTGGTCTTACTATCGGTGGTATTATTGGTGGTATTTGTGCTTCAAATGGAGGTTTGAAAAAATGGATTTGGCCCATGGCTCTTGCTACATCACTCAACTGTGTCGCTTACATCATTCTTTCAAACGTTCAACCTGATTATGCATTGTGGGGAGACCGCATGTTGATTTTCTCTGCAATCATTCTTGAACAATTTGCCTACGGATTTGGTTTCACTGCATTTATGCTTTATATGATGTACTTTGCTGATGGTCCATACAAAACATCACACTATGCAATCTGTACTGCATTCATGGCTCTTGGTATGATGCTCCCCGGTATGGCTGCTGGTTTCATCAAAGAAAGTTTGCTTGGCAACTCTTACATAATGTTCTTCTGGTGGGTACTTGCTTGTAATGTTGCAACATGGATTGTAACTGCACTTGTTCGTCGACACATCGATCCTAAATATGGTGCTAAAGAAGCTCAACCCAAAGAAGAATAAAAATTGAAGAACTCTATGTTAAAGAAAATAATGACGCTAACCATTGCCCTTGTGGCAATGGTGGCTTCTGCACAAGTAAAACCTGGTGTAGAAGTGCTTCGTGAGGGAGGCTTCGAGCAATTGAAAGGAAAACGTGTGGGGTTGATTACAAATCCCAGCGGTGTTGATAACAATCTTGTTTCAACAATAGATATCCTTGCAAATGCTCCCGGAGTGAAACTCACTGCGCTTTATAGTCCTGAACATGGTGTGCGTGGAGATATTCCTGCCGGCGAAAAAGTTGCGACTTATACTGATGCTGCGACAGGCGTAACAGTATATTCGTTGTATGGTAAAAATAAGAAGCCATCGGCTGAAATGCTTGCTGATGTAGATGTACTTGTTTATGATATTCAAGATAATGGTTGTCGTTCATTTACATTTATCAGTACAATGGGATTATGTATGGAAGCATGTGCTGAAAATGGCAAGGAGTTTATGGTACTTGATCGTCCTAATCCGCTATCCGGATTGAAGGTTGAAGGAAATCTTGTGGAAGACGGTTTCTTCTCTTTAGTTAGCCAATTTGAAATTCCTTATCTATATGGTTTGACTCCCGGTGAACTTGCGCTAATGCTAAATGATGGAATGTTGAAAGAAGGTAAGAAAACAAAATTGACTGTTGTTCCTATGCAAGGATGGCATCGTTACATGACTTTTGACCAAACAGGCATGCCTTGGATTCTTCCATCGCCTCATCAACCCTATCCACAATCAGCAATCTATTATCCAACAACAGGTATTATTGGAGAATTGTATTTTGTTTCTATCGGAGTAGGTTATACTATGCCATTCCAATTGATTTGTGCTTCATGGATTGAT
>CAZCEB010000141.1:0-5277 GCA_964497305.1 uncultured Muribaculaceae bacterium
GTCGTTGCGATAGTTGAAGAAGATAACAACATCGCCTTCTTTGATTGTCCCGTCAACGTTTGCGTTAGAGATTGGTTTGATGAACTCATCGGTTACATCTGCGTCATAAGAGGCTTGCATTGCAGCCGAAAGATCAGTAACTTTTTCGCCAATGCCATTAACAAGAAGGTCATAAGCAACTTTTACACGTTCCCAACGTTTGTCGCGATCCATTGCGTAATAGCGACCAACTATAGATGCAATTTTACCTGCTGATTTTGCACAATGAGTTTCAACTTCTTCGATAAAACCTTTGCCACTGCGAGGGTCGGTGTCGCGTCCATCCATAAAGCAATGGATAAATACGTTGTTTAGTTCATAATGTTTTGCTATGTCGCAAAGAGCGAACAAGTGGTCAAGAGAAGAGTGTACACCACCATTGGATGTCAATCCCATGAAGTGGATTGATTTATTGTTCTCTTTTGCATAAGAGAAAGCATTTTTGATTTCAGGATTTTCAAGTATTGAGCCTGATTGACACGCTTTGTTGATTTTCACAAGGTCTTGGTATAATACGCGACCTGCACCAATATTAAGGTGTCCTACCTCTGAGTTCCCCATCTGTCCATCGGGCAAACCTACGTTTTCCCCGCTTGCTTGTAATTGTGAATTGGGGTATGTACTTGTTAGATAGTCCCAATAGGGAGTTGGAGTAGAGAAGATAACATCACTTTTTGTTTTGTTACCGATGCCCCAACCATCTAATATCATAAGAAGAGCTTTCTTTGCCATAATTTATTTGTTTTAATTGATTATTTTTCTGACCACAAAATTACAAAAACTTTGCCATATATTTTAATATCATGGGTATAACAATATCAAACAATCATTAGATTGTCTTAAATCATTGTTGTTGCTTGATAATATTGTCGCCTATAAGAGTTATGATTTTCTCATCCATTAGTTTTCTGACAATCTCTATTATTGAGTCTTCGGTTGTCGAAGTTTCATGGGCAATATATTTGATTGAGTGTCCACCGGGTTGTGATGCAAGATAGATAATTGATTCGCGCAATTGTTGTATTTTGTCTTGTGTTACCGATTGTTTATGTGAACGACACACATCACATTTTCCACAAGGTTTGGTCGGCTTTTCACCAAAGTATCGAAGCATGATGTTTACACGACACTTCTCGGTCGAAAACGCAAATGCTTTCATCGCCTCTATGCGTTGAGTGAGTCGTTGTCGTTGATCTTCATATATTGCGCGTGGCAATGAAATGTGTTTTGGTAGTTCTCGAGAAGTTGTGTATAAAATATAAGGAGTTGTTTTCTTGGGAACATAATGAATTACATGCATTCTTGATAGGCAGAGTAGAGACTCATAAATTACCTGTTCCGAGACATAGAGACGAGAAGCAAGAAGAGTCTCGTTAATATGAACATAGTCGGCAAATAATCCTGTGTAGGTGCGAAGAATTAATTGAAAAACTCTATCTGTATTGTCATCAAGTTGTAAGGAGTATAATTCCTCTTTAGACACCAATATCATGATGCGTGAGCGAGTGGAAATTTCTTCGGTAAAGTCAATGTATCCGGCTTGAGATAGGATATTTAATGCGCTATGAACGGGAATAGGTGGAAGATCAAATTGTTTGCAGAATTGATTAAAATTAAATTCATATACTTCGTTATATCCGTCTCCTACTGCAACGTCAAGGAAATTTCCTGTAAGTTCATAGGCTCGGTTTATAAATTTCTTCTCAGGGAAATTTTCCGAGATGCGTCGAGTAAGGGTGCTTTTGTCATGTTTTGATGCTAATAACACAGCAAATGAAGGCTTGCCATCTCTTCCGGCTCTTCCGGCTTCCTGATAGTATTCTTCTAATGATGATGGCAAATCGTGGTGAATAACAACTCTCACGTTGGACTTATCTATTCCCATACCAAATGCGTTTGTCGCAACCATTACACGACATTCATCGTTTTTCCATCGATTTTGTTTTTCGTTTTTGTCTTCCGGAGCAAGTCCTGCGTGATAAAAATCGGTATTGATACCTGATTTTAATAGAAAATCGGCAATTTCGCGTGTGCGACGACGAGAACGTACATATATAATAGCACTTCCGGTTGTTGCTTGCAAAACTTTTAATAGCATGGCTTCTTTGTGGTCGCCATATCTTACAATATAGGATAAATTATCGCGAGAGAAACTACGAGAGAAAAGATTTTTGTTTCGGAACTCAAGTCGTGTCATTATGTCCTCAACGACTTCAGGTGTTGCCGATGCCGTAAGGGCAAGAATGGGAGCGTTAGGAAAAAGTTCTCTGACTTTGTTTATCTTTAGATATGAAGGTCGGAAATCATACCCCCACTGAGAGATACAATGTGCTTCATCAACAACTATTAGAGATACATTCATTAGCCTGAGTTCATCTATAAATGTTTTTGATTGAAGCTTCTCTGGTGAAATATAAAACAATTTGACTTTGCTCAATCGGCATTTGTCAATTGTAAGTTGATGCTCTTTGCGTGTTAAGCCTGAATGAGTGTATATCGCTTTTATTCCCTTTTCGCGCAGATTGTCAACTTGGTCTTTCATCAATGAAATAAGTGGGGTAATGACAATTGTTAACCCCTCTAAAACCATTGCAGGAACTTGAAATGTGATTGATTTCCCTCCTCCTGTAGGTAATAGACCTAAAGTATCACGCCCCTCAAGGATAGACATTATAATGTCTTCCTGTAGGGGGCGGAAGCTTTTGTAACCCCAATATTCGGTTAAAATTTCGTTGATGCGTTGTTTCATTGACACATCTTTGTATAATGGGGTAATTATTGTTTATTCAGTAATGCGAATTTCTTTTACAAGTAATTGAGTTGTACTTGTTGCATTCTGATGTTTATTCTCCTCAATTGTATAACATATATCAAATTCTTTTTGACTATGTATGTGTTCAAAGTGTTTAGCCATGTTGAATGCTATTCCATTCATTACTTTGCCCGATGAGTTATCAACGAGTTCAAGTTTGATGTGTTCAAGCTGGCGACCAACAAGTTTGCTTGTCCCAAAATCTACGACTCCCTTTGTGCAGAATACCGGTTTGTTGTTACCAGGTCCGAATGGGTTAAAGCGACGTAACAATGTAATGAATTCGGGAGTTATTTCCGCAAAAGAGAGGTATGCGTCAATATCGATTTGAGGGGTTAGCTGATTAGGCTGAATATTGGCGGAAACATATTCCTCAAATCGACGAGTGAATTCAGGAATGTTTTCTTCTTTAAGGGACAAACCAACTGCATAGGTGTGTCCACCAAAATTCTCAAGTAAGTCGCGTGCCGATTCAACAGCTTTGTATATATCAAATCCTTGTACTGAACGTGAAGATCCTGTTGCAAGACCATTGGCAAGAGTTAAAACAATTGAAGGTTTATAATATAACTCCGTCAATCTCGAAGCTACAATTCCAATAATACCTTTATGCCAATCTTTGTTATAAATAACGATTGACTTTTTATCTGAATTCATTTCTCCTCGAGCGTCAAGAATTGCATTAGCTTCTTCGGTAATGCGTTTGTCAAGTTCTTTGCGGTCTTTGTTATATTGGTCTATGTTTTTACCCTTTTCGTAGGCGTCATTAATATCACGAGCGACAAGTAATTCCACAGCTTCACGTCCGCTTTGCATGCGACCCGATGCATTAATGCGAGGTCCAATTTTGAAAATTACATCGCTAATGGTAATCTCTTTGTTGGCTAATTGGCATATCTTGATGATAGCTCGTAGTCCCATATTGGGATTTGTGTTCAGACGTCGCAATCCATGGTAGGTCATGATGCGATTTTCATCCACCATAGGAACGATGTCGGCTGCAATACTGACAGCGACAAGGTCAAGCATTGCTTCAAGGTCATTATAAGAGATATCATTGCTTATGGCAAATGCTTGCATGAACTTGTAGCCAACACCACAACCCGATAGATGAGGACAAGGATAGGTGCTTCCTTCGAGTTTTGGATTTAGGATTGCTACAGCCGGTGGTAGTTCGTCGTCGGGAACATGATGATCACAGATGATGAAATCAATGCCTTTTTCTTTTGCATATTTGATTTCTTCAATTGCTTTGATTCCACAATCAAGGATTATAACGAGTTTTACGCCATTTTCTACAGCCTCGTCAATACTACGTTTTGATATTCCATAACCTTCGTCATATCGGGTTGGAATATAATAATCAATATTGGAGTAAAAATTTTGGAGATACTTGTAGACCAATGCTACGGCTGTGGTGCCATCAACATCATAGTCTCCATAAACCAAAATTTTCTCCTTTAACCCCATGGCTTGATTGAGCCTATTTACAGCTTTGTCCATATCGGGCATAAGGAACGGGTCGTGCATATCTTTTAAAGAGGGGTGGAAAAATTTCTCGGCTTCCTCTTCAGAAGTAATGCCACGTTGTACCAATAGCTCGCTAATCGGAGGACAATTGGCAAATTTCTTCGCCAATTCGGTCTCTAATTGTTGTTCTTCTGTAGTTAGGGGTAAGTAATTCCATTTACTTATCATTTATGTTGTTTTTTATTTTTATGCACGCCAAAAGACTTGAGCCTTAGGGGACAAGTCGAGGAGTAGAGAGGGAGAGGAGTATTTAAATCTATGCTTCCGTGTATGTTTGAGGAGAAACGGATGAGCAAATTCTCTATGTAACGCAAATATAGCCATTTCTTTTGAGAAAATGGCTATATGTATAAGGGATTTATGGAAATTTATACTTTGGTAAAATGCGCGTGTGTTGAAATGATATTTAATTAAGAATTTTGTGAAATATGAACATCCATTTGTGGGAACGGGAAGTTTATGCCGTGTTTGGGCAATTCTTTGTATATTTTTTCATTAATGTCAAAATATACATTCCAGAAAAATTCGGAACGAGTCCACGCTCTGACGGTGATGTCAACGCTAGATGCTGATAATGAACTGAGGGCAATAAATGGAGAGCGATCTGCTCGTGGGAGTGTAGCCAAAGTTTTAGCGTGTTGGGCTTCGATGTGTCGACTCAGAGATGGTCGTTTATGGCAAAAGAGTCGCTTGAGCACACTTTTTTTCTTATGGCTATGAGCAGAGTCTGTTGAGTTGAGGTCTTCTTGTTGTTTTTCCGGATCGGGGATTTGTCGCATTTCCCAGTCGTCTTCTATATATTTCTTAACGATGCGGTCGTCGTCGAGTAGCATTTGCATAATGGAGTCGCGAGCTGTATCGTAATTATCTCCATAGGCTATGGAAATAGTCCAATC
>CAZCEB010000142.1:0-5074 GCA_964497305.1 uncultured Muribaculaceae bacterium
AGAATGTAAGGACTATCCATTTCACATTCCATCTTTTCTGTGTTTGTAACAAAATATGGAGAAATGTAACCACGATCAAATTGCATACCTTCAACAACGTCAACTGTTGTTTCTGTTCCTTTGGCTTCGTCAACAGTAATAACGCCTTCTTTCTTAACAGTCTTCATTGCTTCAGCAATTAGGCGACCGATAGCTTCATCGTTATTAGCTGAGATGCGTGCAACGTCTTCGATTTTCTTGAAATCGTCGCCCACCTCTTGAGCTTGTGCCTTGATTCCTTCAACTACAACGGCAACAGCTTTGTCGATACCGCGTTTGATATCCATTGGGTTGGCACCAGCAGCAACGTTTTTAAGACCAACGTTAATGATTGCTTGAGCAAGCACAGTAGCTGTAGTAGTTCCATCTCCGGCATCATCACCAGTCTTTGATGCTACTTCTTTAACGAGTTGAGCACCCATGTTTTGGAATGCGTCTTCAAGTTCGATTTCACGAGCAACCGAAACACCATCTTTAGTGATGTGAGGAGCACCAAATTTCTTTTCAATAATAACGTTACGTCCTTTAGGACCAAGAGTTACTTTTACAGCGTCGGCAAGAGCATCAACGCCTTTTTTTAGCTCTTCGCGAGCTTTGATATCAAATTTAATTTCTTTTGCCATGATTGATAAAGTTTAAAACATTATTCATTGATGATTGCCAAAATGTCACTTTGGCGCATGATGAGGTATTTGTTGCCTTCAAATTCGATTTCAGTACCGGCATATTTACCATAAAGAACTGTATCTCCTTCTTTTACAACCATTTCTTCATCTTTAGTGCCACAACCGGCAGCAAGTACAGTACCTTTAAGAGGTTTTTCTTTTGCAGAATCAGGAATGATGATACCTGCCACAGTTACTTCTTCGGCGGGAGTGGGATTAATCAACACTCTATCGGCCAATGGTTTAATATTCATAACTTATTAATTTATTGTTTTAATTTGTTGTTTTATTTCTTAACTGAAAATCATATTAGCATATTCCGTGCCAAACTTGATTTCTCATGGCAAAATTATTTTTTGTCAATGTCGCTAAGAAGGGTTTCAACAGCAGTGCGCAATTGTGTATCTTCTCCATTTACAACAGTTTCGGGTGAGTTTAATACATGAATGTCAGGCTCAAGTTGTGCATTCTCAAGGTAACTGCCATCGGGGAGTTTGTACCCTACTACGGGTATTCCAAATACAAGAGAGGGATCTTGCAATGTAACCCAATTAACACTTGTCATGGTACCAGGGACTGGCGCGCCAACGAGTTTGCCGATGCCTTGATGTTTATAAACCCAAGGTGTTCCATGTGCATTACTATAGTTGGCTTCACATTGTACCATGATGCTTGGCTTGTTCCATCGACGGCTTGGCATGTCGCATGCTTCAACACCGCGCACTGTTTGAGTGAAATATTTTTGTCCGCTGAATAATATTTCAATATCCTCGTGTAAGCGACCTCCACCGTTCCAACGAGTGTCAATTACGATACCTTCGCAGTGGTTATATTTTCCGAGAATGTCGGAGTATACTTTGCGGAAGCTATCATCGCCCATTGACTGAATGTGTACATATCCAAGGCGACCATTTGACCAACGTTCAACATCGGCAGCACGTTGTTTTACATATCTATTGTATAATAGACGATTTATTGCGGAAGATGAGATGGGTAGAATTACTTCTTCCCAATGTTCATTTGTGGTGGGGTTGAATATCTCAACGAGGGTTTTCTTACGGGTTAATCCATTTAAAAGTTGAGAATAGTCTTGTTCAGGAGAGATTTCTTGCCCATTGATTTTTTCAATAATGCACCCCGATTTTACTTTAGAACTTGCTCGGTCAAATGGACCATCTTCAAGCACCTCATCAACTTTTAATCCCTTGCCTGTATATTTTAAATCATAAAGGAGACCTAAACTTGCTGTTGCATCAGTTGCCGATTTGCCATAATAACGACCTCCGGTGTGTGATACATTTAGTTCGCCAAGCCATTCGCTTAGTAATTCGGCGAAGTCGTGGTTATTATTAATGTGAGGAAGGAAACGACGATAGTCAGCTGTCATTTTGTCCCAATTCACGCCATGCATATCCTTTTTATAGAACATTTCTCGTTCTTGGGTATATACATAATTGAACATATATTCTCGTTCAGCAGCAGCATCAAGTTTCATCGTGGCAGAGTAGGTGATTGGTGTCATTTTTTCACTCTTGGCATCCATTTTCTTCATGGATTTGCCACTTAAAAGGAAAATGTTCTTTCCATCAGTATCCATCTCCATGCTTGTATAACCTGCATCAAGTTTGCTTGATAGTTTAGCTTCCGGTTTGCGAAGACTTATTTTCCATAAATCATAACCTTTACCGGCTGAAGATAGATAATAAAGTGTTTCTCCATCTTTTGTTACTATGGCATCGCAGATGTCGGAAGAATAGGGCGTTAGACGCACGATACGGTCTCGTATACCATCAAGTTCAACATTAATTTTTTTAGTGTCTTCAACTTTTGGTTTTTTATCATCTGATTTTTTCTCTTTGTCATCTTTCTTTTCCGATTTCTTTTGCTCTTTTTCAATTTCTTTATAAAGGGCATAATCTTCTTCACTCAGACGATATTTGTCATAGGCATCTTGGTTGAGGAAAATCATCATTACGTCAGATTCAGACCCCCATGAAGCATGATTGCGCATGCCATATCTTTCAGATAGGAAAATTATTGCATTGCCATCCATCACCCATCGAGGAGATTCGTCAAAGTATCCGCTTTGTGTGAGATTGACAATTTCTCCACCATCGGCACTTACGATAGCGACATCGCTATAAGGATCGTGTTTGTTGTCAACGACCGAAAACACAAACCATTTTCCATCGGGCGACCATGAGTAGGCAAAACCTCCGTTGCGACGTGCATGAGTCGAGCCATCGGTAATTTGTCTTACTTTCTTTGTTTTGATATTCATTACCATCAACTTGTTGCGGTCTTGAATAAATGCCAATTCGTTTCCGTCGGGAGAGAATGAAGGATATGTACGTTCTATTTTGTCTTTAGCCGAGAAAAGAGGTTCTTCGTCAATAAGGGTCGCATTTGGGAAATTTTGGTCTTGCTCACGAGAAATAGTAGCTTTATAAATGTTCCAATGTCCATCACGTTCACTTGTATAGGCTATTGTGCGATTGTCGGGCGCCCAAGTGATTTGTCGTTCGGCAGCGGCAGTATGAGTTATTTGTTTGGTCGTGGTATATTCCACAGAAGTAATGAATATTTCTCCGCGTTTTATAAATGCAACTTGCTTACCATTTGGCGAAACGGTAGCTCCATTTGCACCACTATTTACTTTGATAGTTTCAAGTAAATTTTCATCATCGAGGGTAATGTCGATAGTTACTCTTTGTGGTTTCCCTGTTGATGTTTTAGTGTATATTTCACCATTATAGGTAAATGCAAGAATTCCGTTATTGCTTTGAGAAAGGAAGCGAACAGGATGAGTGTTGAAATTTGTTACGGCAGTAATATTTTCAGGGTTATTTAGAGGAAATGAGAAAACATTGAAAGATTTTCCATTGCGTTCACTAAGAAAATATACGGTATTGCCATCGGTTGATAACACAGGGTTGCGATCTTCTCCGGCTCGATTAGTGAGATTAATGTGTTTGCCGGTAATCAAATCACAACTCCAAATATCTCGAGAAACAGAAGATGTGTGATGTTTTCTCCATTCATCCTCCATCCCTTTCTGGTCTTGATAAAGGAAGAATGTTCCATCGGCATTAAAATTAATCATTTGAGCAGGAGTTCCGATTACTTGTTGTGCTTGTCCTCCTGTTACCGGAATTTTATATAATTCGGTCAAGCGTCCTGATGGGAACATGGCGCTTGTTGAAGGGTCTTGAATGCTGGCTGAAAAATAAATATGCTTTCCGTCGGGTGAAAAAGCTTCGGGAGTTTCTGAATTAGAATGAAATGTGAGACGAGTGGCTTGTCCGCCATTTGCATTCATGATATAAATATCAGAGCCTCCGTTACGGTCAGATGTAAAAGCAATCTTTTTCCCGTCGGGCGACCAAATGGGTACAGCTTCATAGGAGGGTTGTGTGGTGAGTCGGGTCGCTTCACCTCCTGTTGTTGCCACTTTGTATATATCCCCTTTGTAGGTAAATGCAATCTCTTTGCCATCAGGAGATATTTTTACATCCCTGAGCCAAAGAGGTGTTATTGCCGATGAACTGATTGTTGCACTTGCAATCGCCAAAAAAGTCAGTAATTTTTTCATGTTATATAATTTAAATATTATTCTAAGATGGTTTTACAAAGATACTCAAAATAATAGAGCTACAAAATATAAAAAATGCCCCCGAAGGAGCATTTCTGAATGTTTAATAATTAGTCTGAGTAGGTTACATCCTGGAACGGACAATCTTGCAGGATGGGGTGTGAACTTCCCATTTTCCAGGTGCCATTAAAATCCAATCCACCAAATGTGCTTTCTATTTTAGCGTTGTCGGCAGATACTGATGTTTCATCAACCCAATTGCCTCTCTCTTTTCCACAACCACTAAGATAATAATTGTAGTCATCATAAATAGAAGTTACAGCGCTCAGACGATCACCTATGATGGCACCTCCATTACCATTATTGACTTTTCCACAGTTATAGTTTTTTTGGAAATAGCAATAGTTGTCGCCAAGACCAATAATTCCACCGGTTGCCTCACTACTACATTTTATTTCTCCTGTGTTATAGCAGTCATGTACCCAAGAGTCTTTGTCATCCCAATCAATGCGTCCTTCTTCTTGGTAACCAAGAATACCTCCAATGCGAGAGTCTCCATTGGTTGATTCAACAATCCCTTTGTTGGCACAATAACCGACTTGCAAGTTTGTAGATTCGGCTGTGTTGCCATCTTTACCCATAGAACCAACGATTCCACCTATGCGACAGCTACTTTCGGTATAAACATGACCATGATTGGCATTGTTAAGCACACGACCTCGGCGAGTGTTGCATCGTCCGAGAATACCGCCGACTCCGGTATCTCCACCTGTAATTT
>CAZCEB010000143.1:0-5069 GCA_964497305.1 uncultured Muribaculaceae bacterium
AACGTTGAGTATCACTAATAACCGCAAAGACTAATTCTGATTGATCTTTATAATCTCGCTCTATTATCTCTATATTCGCTCTATTTATACCACGTGGGGCATCCGGATCTGCATCATAAGGGTGAATGTCTATTAAACTGCACCCACAACAAAACAATGCAATCCACAACACACATAATACTATATTTTTCATAGTGCAAAGTTAACAATTATAGTCGGTCTCTCATTACCCTAAAACTCGTCATAATTCCCCAAAACGTACAATATATAAATCACAAGTGCTTAATTCATGGTAGAAAGAATACATTAGTACCAACATTTGTTGAAACTCACAATAACTTGACTTATATTTTGAATATTCTATATATTTTCTAATCGTTTCTTCGGCTAAAACTACTCTTATATCCTAATACCCATGCTAGAATATTTACGACTCTCGATTTTGTGTTATGTGTTATATATCTATATATGTATAATGGAACATATATGGCTGTAATTAAAGAAATTGCCGAATACATCTGCCATGAAAAATCAGAGAAATGATGCAAAACTTGTTGAGCTCCAACATTAAAGAACCACGACAATAAAAATATCATAAAGGTTGCTCCATCTAAATGGTCTAATGTTTTAATCTGATAATACTCTAAAACACACGCAACTGATATAGTCATGAATATGCCACAAATTGCACATACAAAAGCTATTACATTTGTATTAACAATATTTAAATATAAATAATACGATACTGTCCATCCTAATATTGTTAAAATCAATATATAGGGAGAATGCCATTTAACTTTATTGCGAAATTTTAATAAATTATTTCCACAAAACATTCCTATCACAAAATACACCAAATACACCCCGACATAATTGATTGAGAATAAAGATATTCCTCCTAAATAATTATAAAAATGGAGTAATATCGCAAACACAAATAAACTAATATAAATACTATATTTTTCATTTTGCTTACCGCATAACCTATAAGTTGACATATATATCATTGGCAAAAACCAAAAGAATGTAATTGACAACTTATCAGAATAAAGTAGTGAATCAAAAAAAAAGCGACTGACTTTAATGAAATATTATTATCGGCACAAAAACTCATAATTGCCCTAAATGGAAATACGATAATCCCCAATACTATAAATGAGATTATCAACTGTTGAAATTTGTAATAACAAAATTTGTAATATTTCTCTTCGCAATTTTTCCTCTCACAGGAATACGATAAAACCATGCCCGAAATGAAAACAAACAAGGGCATGTGAAATGAGTATATAAATCTATACAGCCAAAATGTTACACCATTTACCCCATCGGGGTACTCGTGAAATGAGTGTCCTAAAACAACTAAGATTATTCCTATTATTTTCACATAGGAAATCCACTTAATATGCTTTTTCTCACTCATTTACATCTTTATAAATTGTGGAGGTCGTGCCCCATGCGAGTTTTCTTGGTTTGCATATAGAAACGATTATACTCATTAGGGGCAATTTCTATAGAAACGTTTTCTTCAACATTAAGACCATATCCCTCCAATCCTATGCGTTTTACAGGATTATTTGATATTAATCTCATCTTTTGAATTCCTAATGAGCGTAAGATTTGGGCGCCAACGCCATAATCACGTTCATCGGCTTTATGTCCTAAATGAATATTAGCATCAACAGTATCCAAACCATTCTCTTGCAATTTATATGCTCTTATCTTTTCCATTAATCCAATACCTCGCCCTTCTTGATTCAGATAAACAACTACACCTCTACCCGCTTTCTCTATCATTTGCATAGCTTTGTGTAATTGCTCTCCACAATCACATCGTTTTGAGCCAAAAATATCTCCTGTCGCACAAGATGAATGAACACGCACAAGCACAGGCTCACCATTGGCAACATCCCCTTTTATTATTGCTATATGCTCCAATCCATTGCTTTTTTGACGGAATGGAATGAGTCGAAAATGTCCATATTCAGTAGGCATATCAACTTCCTCTCCTTTTTCGACAAGAGATTCTTGTTTTAATCGATACGCAATAAGATCTCGTATTGAAATCAATTTCATACCCCATTCATCGGCACGTTGACGCAACTCAGGCAAACGCGCCATTGTTCCATCATCACTCATTATCTCCATCAATGCAGCAGCCGGATATAAACCGGCTAAACGAGCCATGTCAACCCCCGCTTCTGTGTGTCCTGCGCGATGCAAAACCCCTTGATCCTGCGCATATAATGGATTTATATGTCCCGGACGACCAAATGTTTCAGGCGTAGAAGCCGGGTCGGCCAAAGCACGTATTGTTGCAGCACGATCCTCAATAGACACCCCCGTAGAACAACCTTCAAGCTTATCTACAGTTACTGTAAATGGTGTACCTAACACCGAAGTATTATCATCAACTTGACGATTTAATTGCAATTCACGACAACGTGATAATGTTATAGGTACACACAAAACTCCTCGAGCATTTTTAAGCATAAAATTAACTTGTTCTGGAGTTATTTTTTCTGCAGCAACAATGAGGTCTCCTTCATTTTCACGATCTTCATCATCAACAACTATAACAAATTTTCCGTCTTTAAAGTCATTTAATGCCTCTTCTATTGAGTCTAATTTTATGGGTTGCATTTATATATTCTTTTTTCTGATTTTACTATTTCAAAAGTTTCTCTATTTCTCCACTCACATTTACGATTGCCTTTATTTCATTCTTCAATCGACTCTGATTTTTCATTCCAATAAAATACACAGGCAAGCCTATTGGGAATAGTATAATGCACGTATATGCCAACCATTTATAATTAGTAGGATGATAAAGCCACAGACTCCGCAAAATAGGATAGTCCATCAATTTATTTATAATGACTTTATCCTTTGAATTTGACATATAATCAACCAATCCCTCCATTTCCAATGAAATTTCATGAAGTTTTGTGCGGTTATATCCTTTCAACCAATAGTTTATATATGACTGGCACTTTTTATTTTCAGAAAGAAATTCCTGACATTTTTGTATCAATGAATCAAGTTTTATCAATGCATCTTCGACGATAACATCATCCATTACAACCTCTTTCAATTGAATATTTCGCATTTCATTTAGTCCAAATAATCGGCGGAAGAAATTCATATAAGCATCTCTATTAAACACAGCAGAATCATTAACTGCTTTATACGTAAAGAATATTCCCAATGGCAACAATACTGCTGAGCTGAGCCACATTCCTTGCCACACCTCAATGCGACCTTCGCGAGCCATCTTATATCCTGTATTATCTATTATGTAGTAAAATATAAATAATAGCACTGATATAACAAGAGGCATTCCGAGTCCACCCTTGCGTATAATAGCTCCAAGAGGAGCTCCGATAAAGAAGAATATTATACATGCAAATGATAGAGTAAATTTCTTCTGTAATTCAATATCATGACGGCGAATTGTTTTACGATCGTCTTTCATTGAATAACTCTTATATTCATAATCCTGTTGATTACGCTTTGCTTTATTCAAAGCCTGAGTCAAATATCCTTTTTGGGCAGCAGGACTTTTTCCTCTAAAAACCGAATCTACATCAATAGGAGTTGTCAATATTATAGGCTTTTGTTTAACTTGAGTCAATTTACCATCGACATAAGAACGCTTATAATATGTTATACCAAAATAAGGAATCTCCTTTATTGCTTGTCCATACATGCTTCCAATACTATCGACACGAGACTGTACCGAGTCTATAGTAGCTTGCAATTCTGATATATTCTTTCCTACGTATTGATTGCGCATACCTTCTTCATCCATTCCATTAAAATTGGCATCAAATGAAATCAAAATATCTTTATTTGAAAACGACTCTCTACGATAAGGAACACTACCTTTTGATGTCCCCTGTTCCTTTAAATTTTCAAATTGTTCACCACTATATAAATTTAGGAATAGATGTGTTTTATCGGCAGTAAAACTCATTTTGCCGGAATCGGCAAGTATGATACGCGCATTATCAAATCCCGATGACACATCATATATCATCAAATCATATAGTACACCTGTATCTCGGTCTTTTTTTTCCACGAATAAATTATACCCAGGAATTTGATCATAAAATACCCCTTCGGGTATTTCAAGTTCTGGTGATTTTTGGCGCATTGAATAAAGGAGTGTCCACATCTTGGTTTGGGCAACAGGTAACACATTATTTTGAAAAAAGAACGCACCTATTGCAACAAAAATCATCAACACGACAAGAGGTCGCATTGATTTCAACAATGACACCCCCGATGCCTTCATCGCTGTTAATTCAAATCTCTCACCAAGATTTCCAAACGTCATCAACGATGCCAATAATACTGCTAATGGCAATGCCATTGGAACCATTGTCAATGCTGCATAAAAAAACAATTCAGCGATTACACTCACCTCAAGACCTTTTCCTACAAGATCATCAATATAACGCCACAAAAACTGCATCAATACGATAAAAAGACATATAAAAAATGTCATAAAGAAGAGAGGCATAAAGCTCTCTAACATAAATGTATATAATCTTTTTACCTTAAACATCTTTTGTCCTTTTATTTATATCGCTGAGGTAAAGCCGATGAAATTGCATCATAAGTTTTTTCCATGAGTTGTGCAATATCATGCCCTTGCTCCGGTGCATGGATAGGCTTATGAATAGTTAATATAACATGTCCCCACTTAGGTATTTTCGCATCTTTTGGCATTATCTCATATGCACCTTCAATAGTTATGGGAACTACAGGTAAACCAAATTCTACCGCCAACTGGTATGCTCCTCGCTTAAAGGATTTCATCTTACCATTTTTAGAACGTGTTCCTTCAGGAAACGCAACAACCGACATTCCACCTTGTAATCGTTTCTCTGCATCTTCCATTGTTTTGCGCACAGCAGCAGGAGATGAATTATCAACAAAAATCTGACCTGCTCGACGGCAAGCATATCCCACTAATGGTATCTTTTCCAGGCTCTTTTTCATCATCCATTTGAAATTATGTCCAAGATATCCATATATAGCAAAAATATCGTATGCTCCTTGATGAT
>CAZCEB010000144.1:0-5063 GCA_964497305.1 uncultured Muribaculaceae bacterium
CATCACGATTTGACGTTAGGGTATAAGCAAAATTTAATAAATTGCTTTGCAATCCTAACAATTTTGTTCTAAAACTTTTTGAACTCATAAAGAAAAATTTTAACATAAATATAATTCACTTGAGAAAAAAATTCCTCGGCACAAATATACGAAAATTTTATTATCAAAATAATTTTAGCTGATTTTTTGTGCTATTTTTTGAAAAAAAATCCACCTAACACACAAACACCTATATATCAATCATTTACACATTACAAACACATATAACATTACTGTTACATTTTACATATATTTACTGTAATACATATGAAAAATAGATTTTTTAAATAAAACAGACAGCCCATTGCCTTCAAATATCAATAAAGCCACAACACATTAATTTGACAAGAGTAAAAAAGTTATTACCTTTGCAACACACGAATTATAATTCAGAAATGTCACAAAACAACAAGCAAGAACTTCTTGACAAACGATATTTGCGCATGGCTCGCATATGGGCAGAAAATTCATACTGCCAACGACGCCAAGTGGGTGCAATCATAGTAAAAGACAAAATGATAATATCAGATGGGTATAATGGCACTCCTGTTGGATTTGAGAATATCTGTGAAGACGACAACGGATTAACAAAGCCCTATGTTCTACATGCCGAAGCCAATGCAATAACAAAGGTAGCTCGCAGCAACAATAGTAGCGATGGGGCTACATTATATGTTACAGCATCACCTTGTCTTGAATGTGCCAAATTAATAATCCAATCAGGCATTAGACGCGTTGTATATAATGAGCTATACCGAATAACAGACGGAATCGATCTGCTCACTCGCGCAGGGATTGAATGTAAACACATTGAAGACATCAAACAACAATAGGCATCAATGAAACAAAACAAACTAATTATATGGATACCGCTTTTGATTGCGGTTGTTTTTATTCTCGGAATGTTTTTAGGTTCTAAAATTACAACTACACAAGAAACATCGAGCAATAATAAATTCGACTCAATATTAAGCCTCATTAAAAATGAATATGTTGACAATGTCAATATGGATAGCCTAATAGAGGAAACCATTCCTGAATTACTATCCCATTTGGATCCTCACTCTACATATATTCCAGCCAAAGACCTAAAAGCCGTTAACGATGAACTTGA
Source organism: uncultured Muribaculaceae bacterium (assembly GCA_964497305.1). Lineage (GTDB taxonomy): Bacteria > Bacteroidota > Bacteroidia > Bacteroidales > Muribaculaceae > RGIG4079. The sequence goes on from CAZCEB010000144.1 coordinate 1,154, forward strand.
TGGTTCTTTCAGTGGAATTGGAATCTCATTTATGCTCAAAAACGACACTATTTCCATTATCGAAGTATTATCGGGAGGGCCATCTGAGAAAGTCGGATTAATGCCGGGCGACCGCATTGTATCAGTAAATGACTCTATCGTTGCAGGCAAAAGTTTCACCAACGAAAAAGTAATTTCAATATTAAGAGGAGAAAAAGGCTCTCAAGTCAAATTGGGGATAAAACGCAATACAGCCAAAGAGACTCTATATTTCGACCTCATTCGCGATGACATACCGGTTACATCGGTTGATGCAGCCTATATAATTGCACCGGAAATAGGCTACATAAAAGTCAATAAATTTGGGCGCACTACCTATAATGAGTTTCTTACATCTATGACTCAATTGCGCAACGAAGGCGCAAAGAAATACATTTTAGACCTCAGAGGCAATGGCGGAGGATTCATGGAAATGGCCATTCTAATGGCAAATGAATTCCTTCCCGACAACAACATTATTGTATTTACCAAAGGACGCACTAAAAGAGAAAGCGTTTCTACCATCAGCGACGGCAACGGCTCATTCTATGACAACGAAGTGGTGATACTCATTGACGAATATTCAGCAAGCGCAAGCGAGATTTTAGCAGGAGCAATACAAGACAATGACCGCGGATTAATCATTGGGCGACGCTCATTTGGGAAAGGGCTTGTACAACGTCAAACAGAATTACCCGATAGCAGCGCATTGAGATTAACCGTATCTCGCTATCACACCCCATCAGGACGATGCATCCAAAAAGAATATACTCCGGGAAAAACCGACGACTATGGTTATGAAATCATAAATCGTTATAACCACGGAGAAGCCTTTAATGCCGACAGCATCAAACTAAATAAATCTCTCGAATTCACAACCGCACATGGTCGTAAAGTATATGGCGGAGGAGGCATTATGCCCGATGTATTTGTACCAAACGACACATCCAAAATCACAAATTACTACATCAAAATAGCAAATGCCGGATTGCTCCAAAAGTTTGCATTTGATTATTGCGACTCAAATCGTGATAAATTAAACGAAAGCGAAGACGCAAATGACTTGTTAAACAGACTTCCCGATGATGAATCGCTATTGCAATCATTTGTGAAATATGCCACTCAAAACGGCATACCTGCCCGATGGTACTACATAAACATTTCAAGCCCTTTAATTGTCAACCAACTCAAATCATTAATAGCACGCGATATATTGGGTAGTCAATCATTCTACCACATCTATAACACCCAAGACAATTGCGTGCAAAAGGCAATCTCTGAGATACAAAATGGGAATGCCCAATTTCCAATAATGCCTAAAGACTCTATTAAATGAACAAAAAAGAGATTAGGCAAGAAATCAAACGACTAAAAGACCGATTGACTGACTACGAAAAAATAAAATCGGCAAACCTCGTATTTGAAAAGATCGAGTCATCAGAATATTTCATTAAAGCCCCAAATATACTGATATACAACTCCTTGCCAGACGAACTATCTACTAAAAATATAATTTTAAGATGGCACAGGACTAAAAACATTTTTCTCCCACGTGTCAATGGCGATAACTTGGAGATTTTACCCTATGACGCCGACTCATTAGAAAAAGGAGCTTTCAATATCTATGAGCCAATGGGCAAAAACACATGCGACATCTCAATCATAGATATGATTATTGTTCCTGCCATCGCTTACGACCGAAACGGAAATCGCATAGGTCGAGGTAAAGGCTATTATGACCGATTGCTACAAAATGCCAAAGCGCTGAAAATAGGCGTTGGCTATGAATTTCAGTTAATATCAGACATCCCATCAGAATCTCATGACATTCCGGTAGATATTATAGTAACCCCAAATCATTTCATCTGTTCAAAAAAATAAAACGACACAATAATGGCACTTATACAAGCACAAAACCGGTTAAGCGACATCATTATCTCCCACCCCGATATTATACCGGTCATAAATCGGTTTGGTATAACACTCGGCACAGGAGATAATACAATTGAAACAATCTGTATCAAGCACAACCTTGACACAGACTTTTTCCTATGTATTATAAACACATTTATCAACGACGAGTATTTTCCTGAGAAAATACTCAAAACATTTTGCGCTTCAACAATTATCTCCTATTTAGAAAAGACCTATAATTACTACCTTAATTTTCAATTACCCAACATTGAACGGCACTTTGCTTCACTCATCATGCGCAGTGGAGACAACAACAATTTAGGTCTCATGAAACGCTTCTTTGATGAACTAAAGGGCGACATCATCAATCGCATCAATCACGATACTCAACAATGGTTTCCCGAAATAAAATCATCAAACATAAAGATCGACAATAGTACATCTATCTTAGACAAACTCAACGATCTAAAAAGCATGTTCATCCTACACCTTTCAGGCAGCTATGACCTCAACCTGTGCTATGGAGTTATCAGCGCTATTATTTTGCTTGAAAAAGATATTCGACAGAATGACCGCATACGCAATCGCATCCTCATTCCACTATCTCAATCAATGTAATACAACAACCAATGTCTCACACGATTGACGCATATATTTCACTCGATGACACCATCCAATCGGTGGGGTTGAAATATCTATTGCACAAATTTTTCAATATCGAAGCATCGATAATAGCGCAAATTTCAACTGCTGAAATCGCCGAAAATGCTCATCTCTCAATATTCATCACCTCTCCAAGCACATATATTCTCAATCAAGACTTTTTCATTCCTCGTCGCGCTCGCACAATAATAATCTCCGATACTACTTCTGATGACGCCAATGTTATTAATGCAACTAATGACGAAGCTTCAATAATAGAACAGCTCAACACCATCATTCACACATTGTCGATGCCTGCCGACGAAAAGAGACAAAACACACTATCACAACGCGAAATAGATGTTTTGCGCCTTGTTGCAATGGGACATATAAATAAAGAGATTGCCGAAATGTTATCCATCAGCTTTAATACGGTACTCACCCACCGCAAAAACATCACAGCCAAACTCGGCATCAAGAGCGTCTCCGGATTAGGATTTTATGCCATAATGAACGGCTACATCTCTGAGTCTGACCTAAAACACTAAATCTCCATCTTAACGAAATTTCTTTTTATACTCAATGGAAAGAGCTATCTTTGTGTAATGATAAAGGAATTGCGACATATAGTGTCTATGGTGTTAATTGCGATGGCGATTTTATCGTGCAATCGAGATGTTGAGACAATGGAAACGCTCTCCCATGCCGAAGCCATTATGCAAGAGCATCCCGACTCCGCGCTATCGCTGTTGCAGTCAATCGGCACCGAGACAATCTCCACCAACCGCTGTCGAGCGCTTCACGCCCTGCTCCTCTCCCAAGCCTATGACAAAAACTACATAGACCTCACCTGCGATTCACTAATCTCCATCGCAGTTGATTACTTCGCCGATAGCGATGAACATCACTATGCCATGCTCGCCCACTACTACCATGGCCGCATAAGATATAATGCTACTGATTATCCTCGTTGTTTGTTGTCAATGACAAAAGCATTCGGTCATGCTGAAGATATTAATGATTATTATTGGAAAGGAAGAATAGCTGAACAAATATCAAATGTCTATGATTCAAATTTTCATGAAAAAGAAGCTGTATATTATGCACAAATAGCATATGACAATCTTAAAATATCAGGCATACAACCCTACTTGAATTATTCTCTATTGAGGCTTGCACGAGTACAGAACAACAATGGAAATTTCAACAGTTGCATAGAGATATGTAAGCAATTAATAGATTCTGCTAAGATATATAATGATTCACGCTTATTCGGACACTCACGTATTCTATGCTAAAAACCAAATAATTTATTGTTTTTTTTGTTTAAGTGTGA
>CAZCEB010000145.1:0-5058 GCA_964497305.1 uncultured Muribaculaceae bacterium
CCCCACTGGTGTTTGAGACCAGCGCGTCTACCGATTCCGCCATCTGGGCTTTTGTGGCGACAAAGGTAGGTAAAGTTTTTGATGTGTGCAAGTGTTTTTTGTGGTTTTTGATAGTAAAGGGCAAAAGATTGTGAAAATATGTGGACTTATAGTGTGGTGTTGCAGAATTTTCATTAAGTTTGTATTCATGAGGTATTGTGTATATCACAATACAAAAGAAATATTGATAGAAATGCAATATAAATAAATCCTTAAATTTATGGAACAACTTGCCATATTGAAAAATGATCCATGGCTTGAACCTTATGCTGAAGCAATAGAGGGTCGCCATGAAGATGCCGTGAAAAAAGAGGCTGAACTTGTTGCTGAGAGTGGAACTCTAAATGCTTTTGCCAATGCTCATCATTATTTTGGGTTGCATCGAGTAGCCGATGGTGGATGGGTGTTTCGTGAATGGGCGCCCAATGCGACAGATATTGTTTTGATTGGGGATTTTTCTCAATGGCAAGAGCAGGTGAAATATCGACTAATTAATGTTGGCAATGGCGTGTGGGAGATTAAGCTCAAAGCCGGAGATCTTAAGCATGGTGATTTGTTTAAAATGATGGTGCATTGGGACGGAGGAAATGGAGAGCGTATTCCTGCTTATGCTACTCGTGTGGTTCAAGATGATGTATCAAAGATATTCTCTGCACAGGTGTGGACTCCGGAAACGGAGTATAAATGGAAGAAGAAAACATTTAAGCCAAAGACAAGTCCCTTGTTAATATATGAATGTCATATAGGTATGGCGCAAGAGCAAGAGGGGGTAGGGACATATGTTGAATTTCGTGATTTGATATTGCCTCGCATTGCCGCTGATGGATATAATGCTATTCAGATAATGGCTATTCAGGAGCACCCCTATTATGGCTCGTTTGGATATCATGTATCGAGCTTTTATGCGCCATCAAGCCGATTTGGCACTCCAGAGGAGTTGAAATCGCTGATTGATAAGGCTCATGAATTGGGGATAGCTGTGATTATGGATATTGTTCATTCTCATGCAGTGAAAAATGAGGTAGAAGGACTTGGTCGATTGGATGGTAGCTATAATCAGTATTTTTATGGCGATGATCGTCGCGAACATCCGGCATGGGATTCATTGTGCTTTGATTATGGCAAAAATGAGGTGTTGCATTTCTTGTTGTCTAATTGTAAATATTGGCTTGAGGAATTTAAGTTTGATGGATTCCGTTTTGATGGCGTAACCTCAATGTTGTATTATAATCATGGATTAGGGCAGGCATTTGGCTCTTATGGCGATTACTATAATGGAGGGCAAGATGTGAATGCGATAACTTATCTGTCGTTGGCAAATAAATTGATTCACGAGGTTAATTCAAATGCGATCACCATTGCTGAGGAGATGAGCGGTATGCCCGGGTTAGCTGCCAAATTTGAAGATGGTGGCATCGGATTTGACTATCGTATGGCTATGGGTATTCCTGATTATTGGATTAAGATGCTCAAAGAGAAGAAGGACGAAGATTGGCATCCAACATCGATATTCTGGGAGTTAACCAATCGTCGTGCCGATGAAAAGACTATCAGTTATGTTGAGAGCCACGATCAAGCATTGGTGGGGGACAAAACGGTGATTTTCCGTTTGATTGACGATAAGATGTATTGGCACATGACCAAGGGAGACGATGATATGACCGTAGCTCGTGGTATTGCCTTGCACAAAATGATACGTCTTGTTACGTTGTCAACCATCAATGGTGGTTACCTCAACTTTATGGGGAATGAATTTGGGCATCCCGAATGGATTGATTTTCCGCGTGAAGGAAATGGCTGGTCTCACAAATATGCTCGTCGTCAATGGGATTTGGTTGACCGCAAAGAGTTGAAATATCATTATCTGAATGATTTTGACAACGCCATGATTGCACTTGTCAAGGGCGAGAAGAAATTTGAAACCTCTCCGGTAGAAAAATTATGGGAAAAAGATGATGACCAAGTGTTGGCATTTAAGCGAGGTAGTTTGGTTTTTGTATTTAACTTTAACCCATTCAAATCGTTTACCGATTATGGCATTCTTGCGCCCGGAGGAGAGTATGAAATTGTAATGACAACCGACAATCCTGATTATGGCGGATTTGGCAATGTCGATGAAACAGTGAAGCACATTACACAAGAGGATAAGCTATACAAACCTCATGGTGTGGAATGGCTGAAAATGTATCTACCGGCACGCTCAGCCATCGTCTTGCGACAAACCAAGAAAAAGCGTAAACCCTCGACTTGTAAACGTAAATGCACAACAAACCCTGAAAAATAGTCCAATAAATTCCCGAGTTAACATTTTTTAACGGGGGTAGATGTAAGGTTTTTTAGCTTTAATAAATTGGCGTAAATTGTTAAATTTGCGCCAATTTAATTAATATATAGAATTATTAACTACCCTTTACTGTAATGAATAAAATTACATTTCGTAGCATCATGTTAATGGTGCTGTTCTCTTTCATATATGGTTGTAGTGATGAAATAGTTGAAACAACCACAACCTCAGAGCAAATTCCCTTAATAATAAAAGGCTCTATTGAGCAAGAAAATATCTCTCGAGCTAATGAAAACGGCTTTGTTGATGGCGACCGCATGGGAGTTTATGTCGTTGACTATGATAATGGCGTGCCTCACACATTGCAAGCCGAAGGCAACCGAGCCAACAACGCGTGTCTCACCTATTCGGCTATCGATGGGACATGGACAGGAAACACAACCATCTATTGGCGTGACGAAGTAACACCGGTTGATGTCATAGGCTACTATCCGTTTGTCAACGTCATCGATGATGTTAATTCTCTAAACTTTGAGGTGTCGTCTGACCAAAGTAAAGCTGCCGGCAATGGTGAAATGAGCGGATATGAGAAGAGTGATTTCCTTTGGGCAAAGAAGGTCAAGGCGTTACCAACAGATGAACAAATATATCTAAATTTTGAACATCGTTTGGCGGGTCTGAAAATTGTGTTGCAACAGGGAGAGGGTTTCACAAGTGAAGAGTGGAGCAAGTTGAAGCGTGCGGTAACGATTGAAAACACAGCGCATAAGGCGCTTATTAACATAAATACAGGTGTTGCAACACCATTAGAGATGGGAGAAAAGAGTATCATTGCCGCTCCTCAAGGTGATGACATTTATCGTGCAGTCACTATTCCGCAAATTGTCGATGGAGGTAAAGCACTCATCGGCGTGACTATTGATGAAGTATCATATAAGTATGTGCGCGATGAAGCTACAAAATTAGAACAAGGCAAGATGCATACTTTTACATTGAAGATAGACAAGAAAGAGGGTGGCGACTTCTCGCTCAGTCTGGTAAATGAGAGTATCGAGCCTTGGGAGAACGACAAATCTTCTCATGATTTTGAGTCTATGGCATATACCATCATTAATTGTCCTGTAGAGGGTACTTTACAGGAATGTATCGCCAATGCCAACAAAAATCCTGGGGAAATCCTCAATCTTAAGATTGTCGGGAAATTAAAAGATGTGGATTTTAAATATATCCGCACATCACTCAGTCAGCTTCGTGCGCTCAATATCTATGAGACAACGACCTACGACACTTTTGAGGTGAAAAAGGATGATACGATTTATCAGTATTGGGAAAATGTATTACCAGACTTTGCGCTTAAAGAGATGTCAACTCTCCACCATCTCGTTCTGCCTAAGCAGTTGGAAGTTATTGGGCAGAGCGCATTAACAGGGATAAGATTGTATTCTACATTAGTTATTCCAGGAAGTGTTAAGGTGCTTAGCTATAGATGTTTGGCAGAAATAGAAGAGGGAGATTTGATTCTGTCTGATTCTCTTGAATACATCGGAGATCATGCATTTTACGAGAATGGATGTACTTTTAAGTGCCCTCTCAATAATAATATATGGTATCTTGGAGGTTACGCTTTTCATGATAATTTTACTGCATCCCACTCTTCGGGATATTTTCGTTTGCCTGAATCTGTAAAGTATATAGGTGAGAGATGTTTTGGCGGTTATGGCGAAAACTTGGAAGGAGAAATCAATATACCGGCATCTATAACAACTATACTACCAATGTCTTTTGAGTCGTTGCATTTTGCTAATGGTACCAAATTGACACTTCATGACAAAGTGGAGAGAATTGAAAACAACGCCTTTGGATCTCTTCAGTTTAATAATAGAATTGTTTGGCCTGCGGGTCTCGTCAAGATAGGGAATAGTGCATTTTCCGGATGCAATTTTCGTGGTGGGATGGAGAATCTTCCTGATGGCTTGTTGATTTTAGGAAGCTATGCCTTTTCCCAGTGCAAAAATCTACCAGATGATTTAAAGATACCTTTGAATTTATCGCAAGTGCCAGAATACGCATTCCGTTTAACAAATATAAAATCGGTCGATATAGACGGCTATACCGAGAGCATCAGCAATAACGCTTTTGCCTATTGTGAGAATTTGACAACTGTGAAAATTGGCAAGTATGTAGAGTCCATTGATGCAAGTGCCTTTGCGAGTTGTATTGCCCTTAAAAGCGTAACGATATTGAATCCTGAGCCACCGGTCTTGGCAAGTGATGCCTTTGCCCGGTGTGATATGGACCATCTCATATTGGAGGTGCCGGAGCAATCGGTAAATAAATACCGCAATGCTCAAGGTTGGAGTGATTTCAAGTATATAACTGCCCATCATGAATTGGCAGTAAGCATAGATGATATCTCATGTCTTGACAAGGGGATAACCCGCAATATGGTGGTCCACTGCGAAGGTGAATGGGAAGTAACCGAATGTCCTTCTTGGTGCCATCTGTCGCAGACTACAAGCAATGTTCGCACAACCGAAGTTACCGTTTGTGTCGATGCATCAACATCGCCTCGCGAGGGGGAAATCGTGTTTACATTAAAAGACTCAGGCAATAAGACCTCTTGTCATGTATCGCAATATGTGGCAGATGTGGCTGAGGACACAGAGATAGTTCTACAGAAGGCAACAGAGGGCACACGTGAAATCCCTGTTTTTATTATCGGCGACGGTTTTACT
>CAZCEB010000146.1:0-5057 GCA_964497305.1 uncultured Muribaculaceae bacterium
AAACGACCGCCATCAAGTGGTACCAATGGACGCAATTCCGGTGGAATTACAGGTACAGCTTGAAGAATCATCCATTCTGGTTTATTGCGATGACGTGAAGCGCGGAAAGATTCTACAACTTGGAGACGTTTCAATGCTTCAGTCTTACGTTGTTGTGATCCATCAGTATTTGCTTGATGACGCAATTTGTATGAAAGGTCATCAAGATCAAGACGTTGCAATAAGTCATAAATGGCTTCTGCACCCATCTTAGCAATAAACTTATTAGGATCTGAATCTTCCAAGAATTGATTTTCTTTTGGCAATTTATCTACGATATCGAAATATTCTTCTTCAGAAAGCAAATCTAATTCTTGAACATTTTCAACGTTTCCTGCTTGAATAACCACGTAACGTTCATAATAGATTACTGCGTCAAGCTTCTTAGAAGGAAGACCGAGCAAATAACCTATTTTGTTAGGAAGTGAACGGAAATACCAAATGTGAGCAACTGGCACAACAAGTTTGATGTGTCCCATGCGTTCACGACGCACTTTCTTTTCTGTTACCTCTACACCGCATCGGTCACACACAATACCTTTATAACGGATACGCTTGTATTTACCGCAATGACATTCATAGTCTTTTACCGGACCGAAAATACGTTCACAGAATAGACCATCACGTTCAGGCTTATATGTACGATAGTTAATGGTTTCAGGCTTCAGTACCTCACCGCTTGATTTTTCCAAAATTTCTTCGGGCGAAGCAAGCCCGATAGAAATTTTAGAGAAACCGGTTTTTATCTTATTTTCTTTTCTAAAAGCCATATTTTGTTGTAAAAAGAATTTTTATTGTTCTAAGTTCACGCTCAATCCTAAACCACGAAGTTCGTGAAGGAGTACGTTAAGAGATTCAGGGATTCCTGCAGGTGGCATTGGTTCGCCTTTAACAATAGCTTCATAAGCCTTGCTACGACCTGTAACGTCATCACTCTTAACAGTCAAGATTTCTTGAAGAATGTGGGCTGCGCCGAATGCTTCAAGCGCCCAAACTTCCATTTCCCCGAAACGTTGACCACCAAATTGAGCTTTACCACCAAGAGGCTGTTGAGTAATCAATGAATATGGACCAATGCTACGAGCGTGCATCTTATCTTCTACCATGTGACCAAGTTTCAACATATAGATTACACCCACAGTTGCCGGTTGGTCAAAACGCTCTCCGGTTCCACCGTCATACAAATATGTTTTACCATATCTTGGAAGACCGGCTTTGTCTGTCCATTCATTAAGATCATCAAGACTTGCTCCATCGAAAATCGGTGTTGCAAATTTCTCTCCAAGTGTTGCTCCTGCCCATCCAAGAACAGTTTCAAAAATTTGACCCAAGTTCATACGAGAAGGCACACCAAGTGGGTTAAGAACGATATCTACAGGAGTACCATCAGCAAGGAATGGCATGTCTTCTTGACGCACAATACGAGAAACAATACCCTTATTACCGTGACGACCTGCCATCTTGTCCCCTACGCTGATCTTACGTTTCTTGGCGATATAAACTTTAGCCATTTGCATAATTCCTGATGGTAGTTCATCTCCAATTGAAATATCAAATTTCTTACGACGTAATTCAGCCTCGATTTCTTTTGATTTGCGCAAATAGTTGACAATTGTCGCACGAATCATATCATTCTTGTGAGCATCAGAAGTCCATTTGCTCAAGTTGATTGTATCATAATCAATATCTTTCAACATTGCAGCTGTAAACTTCGCACCCTTAGCGATAATGTCAGAGCCAATAAAATCTTTTACACCTTGCGATGTCTTGCCTTGAGTCAATGTCATCAACTTGTCAACAAGAACATTTTTAAGTGCATCTTGTTTTGCTTCATATTCTTCGTCAAGCTTTGGAAGTTGAGCATTTGCGCTCTTAGTTTTCTTCTTAGTTGCACGAGAGAATAGATTTGTTCCAATAACTACACCTTTTAATGATGGAGAAGCTTTCAATGAAGCATCTTTAACATCTCCGGCTTTATCACCGAAAATAGCACGAAGCAATTTTTCTTCCGGAGTTGGGTCTGATTCTCCCTTAGGTGTAATCTTACCAATCATGATGTCGCCGGGAACGACATGAGCACCAATGCGAATGATACCTCTTTCATCAAGATCTTTAGTTGCATCTTCACTCACGTTTGGAATATCAGATGTCAATTCTTCCATACCACGCTTAGTTTCGCGCACTTCGAGAGAATATTCATCAACGTGAACAGAAGTCAAGATATCTTCACGCACTACACGTTCGTTCAATACAATAGCGTCCTCATAGTTATAACCCTTCCAAGGCATGAACGCCACTTTAAGGTTACGTCCAAGAGCAAGTTCACCATTTTCAGTAGAATAACCTTCTGTAAGGATTTCTCCCTCAGTTACACGTTGACCTTTTTCGCAAATTGGACGAAGGTCAATTGTTGTGCTTTGGTTAGTTTTACGGAACTTAGGTATGCTATATTCTTTTACAGAATCTTCAAATGATACAAATTCTTCGTCCTCAGTACGATCATAACGAATACGTATTACTGTAGAGTCAACATATTCAATTACACCTGAGCCTTCGGCAGTTATTTGAGTACGAGAATCACGTATAAGCTGACCTTCAAGACCTGTTCCAACAATAGGCGCTTCAGAACGCAACAATGGCACTGCCTGGCGCATCATGTTAGATCCCATGAGTGCACGGTTGGCATCGTCATGTTCAAGGAACGGAATCAATGATGCTGCAATAGACGCAATCTGAGTTGGAGACACGTCCATTAGTTCAACCTCTCCCGGAGCTACAATTGGGAAATCGGCATCCAAACGCGCTTTTACTCTCTCACGAATAAATGTACCATCATCATTCAATGGAGCATTACCTTGCGCAATAACCTTTCCTTCTTCAATTTCAGCAGCGAGATAAATTATCTCATCATTGTTAAGGTTAACTTTAGCGTTTTCCACCTTGCGATATGGAGTTTCAATAAATCCGAGGTCATTGATTTTTGCATATACACAAAGCGAAGAAATAAGACCAATGTTAGGACCTTCAGGAGTTTCAATAGGACACATACGTCCATAGTGAGTGTAGTGTACGTCACGCACCTCGAAACCTGCACGCTCACGAGAAAGACCACCGGGACCTAAAGCCGACATACGACGTTTGTGAGTCATTTCGGCAAGAGGGTTGGTTTGATCCATGAATTGAGACAATGCATTTGTTCCGAAATAGGTATTAATAACTGAAGAAATAGTCTTCGCGTTAATCAAATCAATAGGAGTAAACACCTCATTATCACGCACGTTCATACGTTCACGAATTGTACGAGACATGCGAGCCAATCCAACTCCAAATTGGTTATATAATTGTTCACCTACTGTGCGAACACGACGATTACTCAAGTGGTCGATATCATCGACATCAGTCTTTGAATTAATCAACTCAATCAAATACTTAATGATGGCAATAATATCCTCTTTTGTGAGAACTTTGACATCCATTGAAGTACCTAAATCGAGTTTCTTATTGATACGATAACGTCCCACTTCGCCAAGGTCATAACGTTTTTCTGAGAAGAAAAGATTTGTTATGACTTCACGAGCACTTGCATCATCCGGTGGCTCGGCGTTGCGAAGTTGACGATAGATATATTGAATAGCTTCTTTTTCAGAGTTACTTGTATCCTTTTGAAGAGTGTTGAAGATGATTGAATAATCACTTGAGTTAACATTTTCTTTATGCAAAAGAATATTAGCAACACCTGAATCAAGAATTTCTTGAATGTGTTCTTCTTCAAGAACAGTTTCACGGTCGATAACAACGTCATTACGTTCGATAGATACAACCTCACCGGTATCTTCATCAACAAAATCTTCTACCCATGTCTTCAAAACACGAGCAGCAAGTTTTCGACCTACAACTTTCTTTAAATTAGTTTTAGTAACTTTGAGTTCCTCAGCGAGACCAAAAATCTCGATGATGTCCTTATCACTTTCAAGACCTATCGCACGAAGGAGTGTTGTTACAGGAAGTTTCTTCTTACGATCGATATAAGCATACATGACATTATTAATGTCTGTAGCAAACTCAATCCAAGAGCCTCTAAACGGAATAATACGAGCTGAATACAACTTTGTTCCGTTAGCATGAGTACTTTGTCCGAAGAATACACCGGGAGAACGGTGAAGCTGAGAAACAACAACACGTTCAGCACCATTTATAACAAAAGTCCCTTTCTCAGTCATATATGGGATAGGACCAAGATATACATCCTGAATTACGGTATCAAAATCTTCGTGATCAGGATCGGTACAATATAATTTTAATTTTGCTTTGAGAGGTACACTATAAGTCAAACCACGTTCAAGACATTCATCAATTGTATAACGTGGAGGATCGATATAATAATCGAGAAACTCGAGAACAAAGTTATTGCGAGTGTCAGCAATAGGAAAATTCTCAGCAAAAACTTTATAGAGACCCTCATTATTTCTTTTTTCCGGAGGAGTGTCCAATTGCAAGAAATCCTTAAACGATTTCAATTGCACCTCCAAGAAGTCGGGGTAAGGAAGCGGATTCTTTACCGATGCGAAGTTAACGCGGGGTTTATTGTTTGAAACTGACATCTAAATTAACGTTAAAGGGAACTCAAATTAAAATATAACACAAAAAGGTTAAGAATCATCAGGTGAGAGGATTCTTAACCTAATTACCTGAAATTCAGGCAATATTATTTAAGTTCAACTTCAGCGCCAGCTTCTTCCAATTGTTTTTTAAGACCTTCAGCGTCAGCTTTAGCAAGACCTTCTTTAACAACGCTAGGAGCGCCGTCTACGATTTCTTTAGCTTCTTTCAAGCCAAGACCAGTAAGTTCTTTCACAAGCTTAACAACTGCAAGTTTGCTAGCACCAGCGTTCTTAAGAACTACGTCGAATGAAGATTTTTCTTCAGCAGCAGCTGCACCAGCAGCAGCAGGACCAGCAGCAACTGCAACCGCTGCAGCAGCAGGTTCGATACCGTATTCTTCTTTGAGGATTTGAGCA
>CAZCEB010000147.1:0-5024 GCA_964497305.1 uncultured Muribaculaceae bacterium
TTTCAGACTACAACAAAAGCACTGGAAATTCAATTGATTTTAACGCTCTTGATGTTGAATACATTCAATGGACAAAAGATGACTATTACAGAGTATTGGCTTATGCACGCAAAGACTACATTAAGACCAATACCACTCCTTCAGCTTCCGAGCCGGAGCCTGTTATCGAGCCTATCCCTGAGCCGGAGCCTGTTATTGAGCCTACCCCTGAGCCGGAGCCTGTTATTGAGCCTACCCCTGAGCCGGAGCCTGTTTTCGAGCCTACCCCTGAGCCGGAGCCTGTTTTCGAGCCTACCCCTGAACCGGAGCCTGTTATTGAGCCTACACCCGAATATACTTTTTCTGAATTAGGTCTTGAAATATATCAACAAGATGTTATTAAAACATTAATGGATTGCTCAAATTTCAATGAAATAGCAAATAAACTCAGTCGTTTACAAAATGAATATAAAATAAAAAAATACGGCACCTATGAAGATTGTCCCAATATTGCATCATGCTATTGGATTGTAATTAATCGAGATAGCGCAATGAGCATGAATACAATCCTAAGCACAGGTAATGAAAAAATAAATTTAAAAACATCACAACGTGATTCATTATCAAAATATACTGGAAATATTTTGATTTGGTTTAGATTTTAAAAATTAAAACTATGATAAAAAAACTTTTTACTATTTTAGCATTATGTTGCTTCACAACAACACAAGCACAGGATCAAGTAACATTTGAATTCTCTGATGGAGTAACTAACCCAACGCTCAAAGCTAAAATGGAGCGTAGCGTATCTAATCTTCTCTCGGCAATCAACGTAGCTGCAACTCGCAACTATGACATTAATTTTACCGGTATCGGTATTGCCGATAATGCATCAATGAGTTTAAGCGCCACATGGAATAACGTTCATTTCCGCACTGAAGACGATTTTATTATTGACCATTGTCTTACTCGTCGTCGCAGTAATGGAGCCATTAAAGGCTATCAAGTCAGAAATATTGGTGTAACAATGATTCCTCTCGATGATACCTATAATAGTGAAATGCGTCGAGAACTTTGTATCGATTTTAATACTGCCGGACGCATTATCGATATAAACTTCTCAATTGAAAAGAATGAATATATCAGACAATTGCAAAAAGGTAAAGAGCTTGGCGATTTTGAACAACGATTACAAATCATTAACTGGTGCGAACAATTCAAAAAAGCATACAACGATAAAGATCTCGTGTTTATGGATAATATCTTTAGTGATGATGCCCTCATCATCACTGGTCGTCGCATTACAGGTCGAGCAAAAAGCGACATCGGCATGACCGGTCAACAATTTGAATATATTCAACAAACTAAAGCTGAATATTTAAAAAAATTAAAGGTTGTGTTTAATAAGCAAAAGCATAATGGATATATCAATGTTATTTTCTCGGATTATTCTATCAAACGTGATGGAGCAAAACCAGATTTCTATTATGTAACACTTAAACAAGAATGGAATTCAAAAGGATATAGTGACGTTGGTACACTAACTCTCGTTTGGGACTTCCGAGATGAAGATAATCCAAAAATTCAAGTACGAGCATGGCAACACCTAAACGATACTACAAAACTAAAATTTAAATTTTAGTCTAATTGTAATTTAAATTATTACAAATATGAAAAAAATAATCGCATTAATATTAACATTTATTCCATTTTGCACTATCTACGCACAAGAACTTTTTGTATGTGATTTCAAACATGTACCCGATGACGTTAGTGCAGCAATCTATCAAGTAAAGGATGCAAATGGAGATCCATGTGCGTTAATTAAAGTCGGAACAACTGCAACCAATCCATCTTTTGATGGAAATGTTGTAAAAACCGAAGACAAAGGTGGTGAATATTGGGTTTACGTTACTGCTGAAACTTTCTATCTAACAGTAAAAAGTGATAATTACCTTCCGGTAAAATATGAATTTGAGCCAGTCCAATCCAATAACACATACGAAATGAGATTATGTGAAGATAAGCCCATTGAGCCAATCTTAAATATAGAACTTGAACCAAGAGGTGGGGTTAAGGGTGGCAAGAAAAATTTACCTGTAAAATTCAATATGATTTTAGTTAAAAATGGTATTTTTAAAATGGGAGCAACCAAAGAACAAGAAGGTGCAGATGATGATGAAAAACCTGTTCATTGGGTAACAATTAGCAGAGATTTCTATATGGGAGAAACTGAAGTAACCCAAGACCTATGGGAATACATTATGTATGAAAATCCATCAGCTTTTGTTGATCCACAAAAACCTGTAGAAAGTATAACGTGGCTTGAATGTCAAGAATTTATTAAACGACTAAATTCAATTACAGGTTATAATTTCCGTTTACCAACTGAGGCTGAATGGGAATTTGCCGCACGTGGTGGGAATAATAGTAAGAAAACTCAATATAGTGGCAGTAGCGACCCTGATGAGGTAGCATGGCATTATGGGAATTGTAATTCAACTCAAGTTGTAAAGTCAAAAAAGCCAAACGAACTTGGGCTTTATGACATGAGTGGAAATGTGTGGGAATTTTGTTTTGACTACAAATGTAAATATCCAAAAGAAGATGTAACAGATCCTATTGGTAGCGAAGCTTCCAAAAATCGTGTTCGTCGTGGAGGTGCATGGAGAAGTGAGGGAGTCGGTGAACTACGCACATCATTTCGACGTCGCATTGAACAAAACTCATCAGAGAATGATATTGGATTCCGTTTAGTTATGGATGTTCCTTCTAAATAATTATGAGACGATATTTATATACATTAATTATCACCTTGAGCGTTGTAGTATCATCATATGCTCAAGGTGATAATGTTTTACGATTTAACTCCAATGGAGAATTTAAAATCGTACAATTTACTGACACCCATTACAAATGGGGCAACAAAAAATCAAACTCTGCAGTAGAATGTATTAAATCTGTTATTGATACTGAAAAGCCTGATTTAGTTATCATAACTGGAGATTTGGTTTACTCTGATTCTGTAAGATTATCTCTTCCTGCTTTATTAACATGTATTTCTGATAGTCAAACACCTTTTGCCGTTGTATTTGGTAATCACGACAATGATTTTGACTGCACATTACTTGAAATATATGATATAATACAAGCAATGCCTTATAATGTACAACCGCCACGTCTTAACGAAGATAGTCCTGACTATGAATTGCCAATTCTATCGGCTGATGGATTGCGTACGGCTTCCGTTCTATATTGTATTGATTCTCACGATACAAATAAAATTAAATGTTCTGAGAAACACGGAAAAGAAAGTAAGTATGATTGGATTAAACATGATCAAATAAGTTGGTATCGTACAACAAGCAATGCTTATAAAGCGGTTAATGATAGCACCCCTATCCCCTCTCTCATGTTTTTCCACATTCCTTTACATGAGTTTAATGACGCCCTTAAAAAAAACAAAATCAAAGGAAAAAATGTGGAGAAAGTATGCCACCCAGCAGTTAATTCAGGCATGTTTGTTACAATAAAAGAACAAGGCGATGTTATGGGGGTATTTTGTGGCCATGATCATGATAATGATTTTGCGATCATGTACCATGATGTAATGTTGGCTTATGGAAGATATTCTGGAGGAAAGACTGTATATAATCACCTTGGAACAAACGGTGCAAGAGTAATTGTTTTAAAAGAAAATGAACGATATTTTGATACGTGGATTAGATTGAAAACTGGAGAAATCCTATACAAAACAAATTATCCTAAATTCAAATAAAAACTTAGTTACAACAAAAATGCTACTATTAAATAGTAGCATTTTTTTATTCCTATTTTATAATCCCAAATCTTAAGGAATTAGGTTGTGTGCGCGGAATACTTTTTGAATTTTTTCAAGTGCTATTGAAACTTGCTCTTTTGTGTGAGTAGCCATCAAGCTGAAACGAATAAGTGTATCATGAGGAGCTACTGCTGGAGAAACTACAGGATTTACAAATATGCCTTCATTAAACAATTCGGCAGTTATTGCAAATGTCAAATTATTATCTCGTATATACAATGGAATAATAGGTGTTGATGTATTTCCTATTTCACAACCCATATTACGAAATCCATCAAGAGCGTAATTTGTCATTTCCCAAAGCATTTCTTGACGTTCAGGTTCTTGTTCCATTATATCTATTGCTTTCAACGCAGCAGCAGTAGATGCTGGAGTAATACTTGCAGTAAATATATATGAACGAGAATGGTGGCGCAAGAAATTTGTAATTTCCTTATCTGTCGCAATAAATCCACCTAAAGATGCAAATGATTTACTGAATGTTCCCATAATCAAGTCAACATCTTTAGTTACGCCAAAATGGTCACATGTACCACGTCCACCACGACCAAATACTCCTATACTATGGGCCTCATCAACCATTACACTTGCATCATATTTCTTTGCAAGTTCAACTATTTTAGGAAGATTTGCGACATCGCCTTCCATTGAGAAAACGCCATCTGTAACAATTAATTTCACCTTATCGGGAGCACATTTCTGGAGTTGCTTCTCAAGCGATTCCATATCATTGTGCTTATATTTTAATTGTTGAGAAAATGAAAGTCTCCGACCTTCAATAATCGATGCATGATCTTGTTCATCCCACAAAATATAATCTTCACGACCTGTCAAAGTTGAAACAACGCCAAGATTAACACCAAAACCAGTAGAATAAATCATCACATCCTCTTTACCTACATACTCTGCGATACGAGCTTCTAATTGTTTATGTAGATCTAGTGTACCATTTAAAAAAGGAGAGCCGGCGCATCCTGTACCATATTTTTTTGTTGCCTCAATTGCAGCTTCTTTAATTCGAGGATCATTAACAAGTCCTGTATAGCAATTTGAGCCAAACATCAACACTTTTCGACCATTGATTATAACCTCAGGATCCTGTTCACTTGATATCGCTCGGAAATATGGATATATACCAAGTGCTTTTGCCTCTTGAGGTGCTGTATATTTTGCAAGTTTAGCTTGTAATAGCGTCATATTTATT
>CAZCEB010000148.1:0-4967 GCA_964497305.1 uncultured Muribaculaceae bacterium
TAATTTTCTAACCGCCAAGTTCGAAAGTTGAAGATAAAATTTCAATAACACCTTTTCGACAGATTGCTCTGTCTTTTCAATAAAAATTGAAAATCAGTGAGGCTGTCTCCACAGCTTTTGATCTCCAACTACAAACGTACAAAAAAAATAAATAAGGATAAAGAAAAGATTAAAAATATTTTTTGTTACACCTTTATCAGTCCTTCTTTCTCATTATACTTTGGTAGAGGTTGAGGTATTGTGATGTCATGTGGTTTAGTGAGTAGTTGTTGATGATGTGTTGTCGGCAGTTGGCAAAATGGTTTGGATTGTTCTTAATGTGTTGTATCGTGTCGTAAACGGCATCAATGTCATTGATATCTATAGCGTAGCCTGTCTCCGGTGTGATAACTTCCGGTAGTGCTGTTGCGTCGTTAACAATTGCAGGAATTCCGCAAGCCATAGCTTCAATCGTAGTCATGCCAAATGTCTCTTCTCTCGATGGGTTGATGAAAACATCAGCAGAAGAATAGGTTTTAGCTAATTTCTCAGGAGTATCAATAGTACCGATATAGTTTATTTTTCGATGTAGATTTAGCTTTTTTTTAAGTGATAATTTCCCAACAATTGTTATTTCTTCATTTGGCGCAATCTTATTAGCCAAGTGATTGAAAAACTCTATATTTTTATTTTCACCCCAATGAGATGCAACTCCAAGTATTCTGAATTTTCCTTTTGTTGCAAGTGGTATTGGCTTAAATATTTCGGTATCAATTCCGTTGTGAATGATTTCTATGGGAAATTTATTTAAGAATGATTGTTCCAGCTCATTAGTAAGCCAATTGGATACAGCAACAATTGTAAGATTGGGCAATGAAGAGAATAATTTGTGTTTTAACTCAAAATTTCGTTCAGAATGAGATGATATACTACGTGGATATGTATATGGATATTTGCAATCAAGACAGCCGTTCTTCCACTTGTCGCATTTGTTAGCGGTATAGTGGCAACAATGTCCGGTAAAAGCCCAGCAGTCATGCATAGTCCACACGACAGGAATATCGCTTTCCTTCAACCAACGCATTAATAACGGATAATTAATATAATGACCGTGAATGTTATGCAAATGAATTATATCGGGTCTGAATATCTCTAATTCTCTTATTAGTTTTTCTGTAGCGTGGGAAGATTGTAATCCTTCACAATCGCTTATGCGACTTTTTATGGTATGAATGAGAGTTTCTCCAAGTGTACTGATTTTTAACGAGTTGGAAATTGTTGGAGTTCCACGCCCGTAGACAACAAGTGTCTCTCCCCCGGATTTCAGAATGGCATCGTTGATATTTAACATTATGTGTCCGGGAGCAGTGTTGTGTGTCGCTACTGTATTTATGCTTGCTACTCTCATCCATGCAAACTTACTAAAAATTCTGATAAATTTATCAGATAGACAATAATAATCGCTATTTTTTTGTAAGTTTGTATGATTAATTAATTTAGAATGAAAAGACTCACATTTTCTATAGTTTTGTTGGTTATAACTGCGTTATTCAGTTATTCGGCATCGGTTACATTTACCGGTAATAATAAACCTGTAATAACAGAGAAACCTTCAGCTTCAACCGGATTGAATGATTTATTTGTTTTATCTGATGTAAAAGGTGTATCGGTACAGTATAAATCATCATCATCAATAACATGGTATAGATATAGTAATCTTGGTGGAGGATATGCCGAGGTTGTTCCTGCAACAAAGCAAGGTGATGTATATACACTGTCAAATCTTGAGGGAGATATGGGCTATTATATCGAAGAAGGGACTAACCGATACTATTTTTGGGTAGTGGATTATTCAAAACATTATCTTGATATTGAGACTCTTAATATTGCTTCGGAGCAAGAGTGTGACGTAACAACATTAAATCCGATAGGATATGGTGATGTGATAAGATATTATACCATAAATGGTCAAGCAAAGGAGTTGGATCGAGATATTAAAATTGCTTATAATACATTGCAATGGAATGATGGAGCCGGCATATATAACCAAGTTGAGGTAGTGGAAACTTTTGCCCATTTAAATGAATCAATGCGAGTGCAGGCTCCATTATGTAATACCGAATTTACGATTACAGGTGATAGATTTTTGGAAACATGGGGAGAGTCAACATCTGTAACAAGTCAATACTATACTGCTATTGCCGTTGATGCTCATACTTTGGCAAATCAGACTATTCGTGAGAATGATAATGAAAAGAAAGATGAAGCGACACTTGGAGGTTCTGCACCTGTAGAAATAGAATTTTCGGCAGTAGGTAGTGATGCTGTAGTGTTTAATGAATGGCAATTTGCTACAGATGCAGAATTTGAAAATATAACATTGCGCATGAATGAACTTGTGGTTACACATGTGTTTCGTGAACAAGGAACTACCTATGTGCGTTTCGTGGCAAGCAATGATGCCGGAACATGTGATTACTATAGTGATACATATGAGGTGTTTATTGGTGCATCAAGTATAGATTGCCCAAATGCTTTTTCTCCTGATGCAAGTGAAGGAATAAATGATGAATGGAAAGTGAGTTATAAATCAATAATATCATTTGAGTGTTATATATTCAATCGTTGGGGAATAAAAGTTGCTGAATTTTATGATCCATCTCAAGGATGGGATGGTAAGCATAACGGTAAATATGTTCCGGCAGGAGTATATTATTATGTTATCAAGGCAGAGGGTGCTGATGGTCGCACGTATGATCTCAAGGGGGATATAAATATAATTAAGTATAAATATAGCGGTTCGAGTGCAACTGCTCCTACAGAATAATTTATGAGTATTAAAAATATAATTCTAATTTTGGCGGTTGCAATAGTAACCATGCCTGTTTGTGCCAATGATGAAATATTTTCTATAGTAGAAAATCCTGAAATCCCTGCAAAAATAGAATTTGCAGGGCAAACAATTTCATTTGATAGAGTTGATATGTATGAGCGACTTGATAGAGAGTTAACATCAATGATATACACTCATGGAACTACCTTATTATTGATTAAACGAGCCAATAAATATTTTCCTATCTTAGCTCCAATATTAAAAAAACATGGAGTACCTCTTGATATATTATACTTGGCTTGTATTGAAAGTACATTGAATATAAGGGCCTATTCACCGGCTAAGGCTGCTGGTCTATGGCAATTTATTAAATCAACAGGAAAACAATATGGACTTGAAATAAATGAGTATGTAGATGAACGTTATCATATAGAGAAAGCGACTGATGCTGCATGTCGATATTTAAAGAAAGCCTATAGCGAATATGGAAATTGGGAAACTGTTATGGCTTCATATAATGCCGGTCGCACAGGAATTTCTAAACGATTGGATTCTCAATTGGCTACATCATCGTTTGACTTACATTTGGTAGATGAAACATCTCGCTATGTATTTCGAATAATTGCAGCAAAGTTGATAATGGAAAATCCAACAAAATATGGCTTTCGTCTTTCACGAAACCAATTGTATCAACCGGTAGAATATAAGATAGTTGAAGTTTCAAACTCTGTTGATGATTGGACAGTATGGGCAAAAAAACATGGTATTACATATGCTCAACTACGCGAACATAATCCGTGGATACGTTCAAGTAAATTAATGAATGAAACGACAAAGAAAAGCACGGCTAAAACATATCAAGTAAAAATCCCGTTGAAGGCATCATTATATCGTTCATCTCAGAATACAAAGGTTTATAATGAAAATTGGGTTATAGAATGAGTAATAATATAGATGAAAATATAATGTCGGATGATTATGTAAATGTTGTTAATGTAATTGGAGCAAGAGTACATAATTTGAAGAATATAGATGTAACAATTCCACATAATAAGTTGACCGTTATTACAGGGCTTAGTGGAAGTGGAAAATCTTCATTGGCGTTTGATACAATTTTTGCAGAGGGGCAACGTCGATATATCGAAACATTTTCCTCTTATGCTCGTAATATGCTAGGAACATTGGAGCGTCCTGATGTTGATAATATATCAGGACTTAGTCCGGTAATTGCTATTGAGCAGAAAACAGTAAATCGCAATCCTCGTAGTACAATAGGTACGACAACTGAAATATATGATTATTTACGCTTATTATATGCTCGAGTTGGCATAGCTCGTAGTTATATTTCAGGAGAGCCAATGATAAAATATACAGAAGAAAAGATTGTAAATCTCATTTTTGAAAAGTATGTCGGACGAAAAATATATATTCTATCTCCTATTGTAAAAAATCGGAAGGGACATTACAAAGAATTGTTTGAGCAATTGCGCAAAAAAGGATATTTAACAGTTAGAGTTGATGGCGAATTGCGTGAGATTACTTTTGGGATGAAACTTGACCGATATAAAAATCATTCAGTTGAACTTGTTATTGATCGATTGAAGGTTTCGGATAATGATGTTGCTCGATTGACCGATACTGTGAGAAATGCACTGAAACAAGGTGGAAAACAACTCATGGTATATGATGTTGAGGATGACGTAATTGGGCATTATAGTCAAATGTTGATGGATCCGATGAGTGGGATATCCTATAGAGAGCCGGCTCCTCATAATTTCTCTTTCAATTCTCCACAAGGTGCGTGTGAATGTTGCAAAGGGCTTGGTTTTGTTAATATTGTAGATAGAGCTAAAATTATTCCGAACGAAACAATTTCAATATATGATGGTGCTATTGTTGCGCTTGGAAAATATAAAAATTCAATGATATTTTGGCAAATTTCTGCAATTTGCGAGAAATATGGACAGACAATAAAAACACCTATCAAGGAATTGCCGGAAGAGGCTATAAATGACATCCTTAATGGAACAACCGAAAGGTTGGCTATAAAGAATGAAACTTTGAGTACATCAAACTATTTTATGAGTTATGAAGGACTTATAAAGTATATTGAGCTACAACAGAATGAAGATGCATCGTTGGCTGCGCAAAAATG
>CAZCEB010000149.1:0-4962 GCA_964497305.1 uncultured Muribaculaceae bacterium
AGAGAGTAAATAATTGATTGGTAATAAATTACAGTCAAATGTTAAAAATCTATAACGAGTAGGGTAAACTCATATAAACTTACCATCATTTTTATTAGTTGGAATCTTAATTCTAACAACTACCCTGTACTCACAAGATGTTAAAACTGAAGATTCTCATCTTCTATTCAAATCAATTTCAATTTCGGGCAAATTACCATCTATGGTTCGCAAACTAACAAATATTGGGTATAAATTATCTGAACAAGATAACGAATCTGCCATGTTTGAAGGCAATTTTGTAAATGAATCTTGTTTAGTATTAGTTTCAACCACACCCAAGAGTAAAGAAGTCTATAGAATTTCTGTTCTATTCGAGAAACAAAATAATTGGTATACATTAAAATCTGATTATAAGGAACTAAAATCTTTGCTCAAGACAAAATACAATGTTAAACCCAATAGTAGGGAATCTTTTATAGACCCATACTATGAGGGAGATGGATATGAGCTAAGTGCAACCTCAAATGGAAAATGTTTTTATTTTTCCACATACAAGCTTGACAATGGAGAAATCACATTGGCAATTTTAGATAGAAGAATTATTATTGATTATGAAGATAATATTGGAAATAGCCTAAATGAACAAGAAGAAAACAATAAAGCTCTTGATGATTTATAATAAGCCCTAAAATACTATTAGAAGAGAGATCTAATAAATAATTTATCAATTTAATATTTAAAAATTCATCTAACTGCAATGAAAAAGACAAGTAAATATTCAAAAATCGTTTTTATAAAAACTACTCTATTTTTATTAATACTTTTTAATCCATTTAATTCTTTGGGACAAATAAAATTATCCGAGATATTAAATAGGATAAACTATCCTTGTCGTGAAAATGCTTTTGCTGAAGAATTCAAAGATTACATTGAAACAACTACAAAAGATATTTGGGAACATGAAAATACAGAAAGTAATTATCGTTTTAAAAATATTTCAATAGGAGGTCTTCCAATTAGGAATTCTTATATTCGCGTTAAACAAGATACAAAAGAGCTTTTTCGATTAAATCTAAATGTATTACCTGATGAAACAGACTTGTCTTTATATCATAAAGTTGAAGATGAATTAATAAAACAATTTGGCAATCCAATATTAATGGATAATAGCTCTATTTGGATATATGGCAATCACAAAATTGAAACAAGGTTTCGGGATATTTCAAATATTAAAACAATAGAAATTGAAAAATACATGTATACAATAAGAGTCGAGCCAATACAAACATATTATGTAGATCCGGAAGAGGCTATTGTTGAATATGGATACTCCAAACATAGCATCCCTCAAATAGAATATTTTCGAATTGATAATGATAATAATGTATACATAAAAGAGCGCGATAAAAAAGAATTGATAAAAATAAAAAATCGCACATACTCAACTCCAAAGGGAGAGGTTATTAGTTTTGATGGTGGGATGTTTTGTTATCGTTCAAAAGAAAATGACATCGTATATATAAAAGAAAAATTAGCAATTACATATCCTATTATAATTAACAACAAATAATCATTAAATAACATTACCTTCAGCAACCCCGCTACCGAATTCCGGTAGCGGGGTTGTTAATTATGCAGGTATTCAATCCGCTAATATAGTTTCAGCTCTCGTTTCAGCCATTCCTTCATTACCAGATCGGGAATAACAATTTGATGCTCATTATTTTAAATCAACAAACTCAATGTAATAAAGTTATTAGTAACAAGTTCATTAGTAATAAAGTTATTACAAATTAAAAAATGAGGTGCTTCCGGCTCATCATCGGAAACACCTCTCACTTTACACAATAGCTACTTACTTATTATCATCTTTCTTTGTGCGTTTTCCACAGCAACAACGACGTGGTTTTGTTTCTTTCACTTCTTTGTTTTCAACTTTCTTTTCCATAACTTTTATTTTTAGTGGTTTTTAATTCATTTTACTTGTGGCAACTTTGTGTGCTGTAAGCAACAAGCATCCACACCATTTTTTCTTGTTCAGCGAGATATCCGGTCATCAAGTCGGCTGTTACATCATCGCCTGCCTCAGTAGCAAGAGAGAGCAATCGACGTTCTTGACCAATGAGATATTTGTAAGCATCAAGCACATGTTCGACCGCTTCATGTCCGCATTTCACACCCGATGTTTCTTTGATTTTAGCCACTTTGAGATATTCGCTAAAACGATTTTCCGGCATTCCGCCAAGCATGAGGATGCGCTCAGCTATTTCGTCAATTTTTGTAGCCACATCATCATACATGCTTTCAAACTTTTCATGCAATACAAAGAAGCCATGACCTTTCACATTCCAATGAAAATCGCGAAGGTTGGTATAATGTATTTGCATGTCGGCAAGCAATTGTTGCAATGCGCTGACCACGTTAGGAACATTTGTTTCGTCTAAATGAAGGAAATCTAAAGTTTTCATAATTTTATTGAGTTAGAGAGTTTATAAATTTTCTTTTGGTTTTTATGCAAAGTTAATGGTGAAATGAGTGCTTGTCAAACTGAAAATTTCTATCTTTGTATAGATAAAATTTATAACTCACCTCTGATCTGTTTTTCATAATGACTTTACAACAATTTGAATACATTATCGCAGTTGACCGATTAAAGAGTTTTACAAAGGCTGCCGAGCATTGCCGAGTTACTCAACCCACATTGAGTGCCATGATACAAAAGCTCGAAGAGGAACTTGATACTCGCATCTTTGACCGCACTCAGCAACCTGTGCGCCCCACTCCTGTCGGGACTCTGATAATAAAACAAGCTCACGAGGTGATAGTTCAAGCCAATCACATAAAAAATCTTATAGCCGAAGAGAAAAACTCTTTTACGGGAGTGTTCCGATTGGGCATATTACCCACTATCGCACCCTATCTGTTGCCACGATTCGTTCCTCAGTTGATGAAAAAATATCCTCAACTCGATTTGCGCATGGCAGAAATGAAAACAAGCGAAATAAAGAAAGCCTTATTGACCGGTGATATTGATGCCGGAATATTGGCCAATCTTGATGAACTTGACGAATATAAAATGACTGGGCTTTTTTATGAACAATTTTATGCCTATGTCTCACGCGAGAGCGAATTGTCAAAAAATAGCGTCGTGCGCACAGCCGACCTTGCCAACGAACAACTATGGCTTCTTGATGAGGGGCATTGTTTCAGGGATCAGATGGTGAGATTTTGCCAATTCAAATCGGCACAAGCAAGCCAATTGGCATATAATCTGGGCAGTCTCGAGACATTTATGCGCATGGTAGAAAGTGGCAAAGGGGTTACTTTTATCCCCGAACTTGCTGTAATGCAATTGGGCGAAAGCCAAAAAGAACTTGCGCGCGAATTTGCGATACCAAAGCCAACACGACACATTGTCATGCTTACAAACAAAAACTATATACGCCAAACATTGATTGAGGGTATTACCACAGAACTAAAATCATCGGTACCACGCGAAATGCTCTCATTAAGAGCTACTCAGATAGCAATATAGAAATCATCTATCAGGTCATAAATCCTTTCAATCGGAAATTTTGTTATTAATCCCAAGAGGTGCTATACATTTGCATCAACAAAACAAAATTTCTAACTTTTAAAACATATAAGGATTATGACACCAATTATCAACTCTCAGTTACCTGAATTTAAAGTTCAAGCTTTTCACAACGGACAATTCAAAACCGTAACAAGCGATGACGTAAAAGGCAAATGGGCTATTTTCTTTTTCTACCCTGCCGATTTCACATTTGTGTGCCCAACAGAACTTGTTGACGTAGCAGAGAAATATGAGAAACTTCAAGCTATGGGTGTTGAGGTGTACTCAGTGAGTACCGACTCCCACTTTGTTCACAAAGCATGGCACGATACATCTGACAGCATCAAGAAGATAAAATACCCAATGCTTGCCGACCCAACAGGTGCTTTGAGCCGCGCATTTGGAGTAATGATTGAAGAGGACGGTATGGCCTATCGTGGAACATTTGTTGTAAACCCTGAAGGACTCATCAAGATTGCTGAAATCCACGACAATAACATCGGTCGCAATGCCGACGAGCTATTGCGCAAGGTTGAAGCGGCTCAATTTGTTGCCACTCACAAAGGTGAAGTGTGCCCTGCTAAGTGGAAACAAGGAGCTGAAACACTCAAGCCAAGTATTGATCTTGTAGGTAAAATCTAATTTTGATAAACACAATCAGGCGTATGTTAGACATCAATATCATAGAGCAGGTAAAGGGTATTTTCAGTAATTTAGAGAATAACTATACATTTTCGATAACATATTTTCCCAATCGAGCAGAAGCGATGCAATTAATTGAATTTGTCAATGATTTTGCAAGCTGTTCCGATAAATTTTCTGTAAAAACTACTGAAAGCACACACGACTCACTCGAGTTTAGCATTGAGCAAAATGACATAATTACAGGAATAAAATTCAGAGGTATTCCTAATGGTCATGAATTTACATCTTTATTGCTTGCGATATTAAATGCCGATGGCAAAGGGAAAAATCTCCCCGACACGTCTATCATACGCCGAATTCAAGCATTGGCAGGTGAGATTCACTTGCAAACCTATGTGTCTCTCACCTGTACCAATTGCCCCGATATAGTCCAATCTCTCAACATCATGGCTTTGCTCAACCCTCGCATCTCCCATGAGATGATTGATGGTGCATTGTTCCAAGATGAGGTCAACGAAAGAAATATTCAAGCCGTACCAACGGTTTATGCCAATGGCAAACTGCTACATGTGGGACGTGGCTCTTTGGGAGAACTTCTGCAAGAGCTTGAAGATATGTTTGGTTCCAATCCACAAAACGATATTGAGGTAGTAGTCAAAGACTATGATGTTGTTGTCGTGGGAGGAGGTCCTGCCGGAGCCTCATCGGCAATCTATTCAGCTCGCAAAGGATTAAAAGTCGCCGTTGTAGCTGAACGC
>CAZCEB010000150.1:0-4905 GCA_964497305.1 uncultured Muribaculaceae bacterium
ATTTTCTCGGCTGATTTAGTATATATATCCCCACTGGGAGAGACACTCTATTTTCGCCTTCTGACAATGAGAGAGATTTTATCAACATTCCGGTCATAGAATATATTTTACATTCAGACGCATTATGTGCATCGATAACTAACTCTCCATTAGATACATATACTTTATCGTCTTCGCAATATACTGAATTAACTCCTGCAGAGTTATTAAATTCGCATAGCCTACTTGCAACCTCTGCTCCAGCGCTATTATATGCCTTTACCTGATACTGATAATCAACTCCTTGTTTTAATCCGGTCAAAACTGTTGACACCACTTTTTGTGTATTAACAGCCTCTACCGAAACCACGTGTTCTTCTCCAGATGCTTTCTCGGCATATAACACTTTATAGCTTACAGCATCAGTAACCGAAGCCCACTTTATTTCAACTCCCGAAGAAATTATTTCATGAGAATACACCGATACCATTCGTTTTGACCATTCCTTTAACGTTCCATACACTTGCACCTCATCAAGATATGCTATTTCAGTTTCATTATAGGCTGTTGATAGGCTGAATTTAAATCTAACGATTTCTGACTGATGAGTTATATCATCTATATAACCGCCCATCGCAAGTTCCACATTTGGCGTTCCATCAAAATTATGAGAAAATACCACCTTATCATTCTCATCAATTATCTCCACCTTTAATGGATGTGTTGATGATGTTGCAACATGATAACTACAACTTACTCCTATTGATTCATAATTTGCAATAGCAATAGGTGAGGATATTATATATTGTGGCTCCGGATAAGTTACAATTGGATATTCCCGATTTTTTATTCCTGATGATTCAAGCAAAATATTTGATGGCACATAATACCATTGCGTTGTGGGTTCTTTTGTCGCATTGAATTTTGAGATACTTTCAGCCGAAACATTCAACGATATTACCGACAATAATATCGACAAGACATAATTTATTTTTTTCATGGCAGAGAAATATTTTATTTATTGCAAAGTTAATATTCTTAGCCTAATAATCAACTAAAATAGGTAACTTTGTACTATTAACTATCTCTATTTTGTATGGCAACTGAATTCAATGAAATGCAAAAAGTGAAACGTGCGTTTTTCACTATGCGCAACGGGGCTTTGGCTGACAATATGCGTCGCCAAGGGGCTAATTATCGCATAATCTTTGGTCTCAACTTGCCCCAACTCATAGAAATCGCAAAAAGCACTCCACATAATGCAACTTTAGCCCAATCTTTATGGGATAACAAAACGACACGTGAAAGCATGTTGTTGGCACCTATGATATATCCTAAAAATGAATTCTCTATTGAAATTGCGCGCAAATGGATAGATGAAGTTCCTTCGGCTGAAATAGCCGATATTTTATGTCATCGACTTTTACGACATACCGATTTCGCCGACATCCTTGCCGACGAAATAATCTCTTCTGATGATATCAAACGTTACACTGCGCTTAGACTAAAATTCAATCGATTGCCTAACAACATCACGCAAGTTCTTAAAGAAGCACAAACAGAGTTGTATAGAAATTGTCAGTTAACAACTTCTATTTGCCATAATCTGATAAATGAAATTGAATCTCTCCTTAATGGATAATTAACCTTTTTCTTTTCGACTCAAATGTTCGCCTAACCACATTCCTCCAAGTATAAGCGCACATCCGACATAACCAATCCATGTAATGGTCTCTCCGAGGAAAAATACCGATGCAACTAATGTAACAATCGGAGATGCATACAAATAATTTGAGGCTTTTATAGCTCCCATTTTCTTGACCGCTGATGTCCATAAGACATAGGCAAACATTGATGCAAATGCGCCTAAAAATGCTAAATTCAATATAACATCAACGTTCAACAATTTGCTAATGGGGGATATTTCCGGCTCGGTCAACATATATGGAATAGCCGTCAGCACACCATAGAAAAATGTTTTGCGCGTAATAAACATTGCGCTATAAGTAGCATTTAGCTTGCGCAACACCAAACTATATATTGCCCAACTAATTGCAGCCGATAATGATAACAAATCCCCTATTGGATTCATCTTCACGACAAAGCTACTATTGAATATAACACACGCAACTCCCACAAATGCCGTCAAAGAGCCAATATATGCCCCTTTTCCCGGACGCTCATTTTTATATATTAATCCCACCAACAACGTTGTCATTAATGGTGCGATGGATGTTATCAGAGCGACATTGCTCACCAATGTATATTCTATAGCTGTATTTTCAGCAATAAAATATATTGAGCCTGCACACAATCCGCAAATCATAAACAGGACCTCATCTCTAAACGAATTTGACCACAGACGTTTATGGCAAACAGCCAAAATCAACAAATAGGCTAAAACAAATCTGTATATATATATTTCAGCAGGACGAAATCCATGCTCCAACAGCACTTTTGTTGAAATAAATGCTACCCCCCATGCAGTTACCGTGAGCAAAGCCCCAAGGTGGAACCACACCATCGATGAACTTGATTTACCAACATTAATATTTCTGCTCATTGCGTTAAATTGGATTTCAAGTACAAACTTAGTCAAAATTTCTCATTCCAAAGAAAACATTTAAACTCTTTATTTGTATTTATTAATAAATAATTATTACCAATATAATACTAATAACAAGAATAAATCATTAAATTTGTATCAATCGAATAATCATTAACTAAAAACAATTACAACATGAAAATTTTTAAAACTACAGGTTCTCTACTAATTGCTGCTTGTTTACTATTATCTTCAGGCTGTGCTTCAATGAATAATACCGGAAAAGGAGCCCTCATTGGTGGTGGCGGTGGTGCGGCCGTTGGTGCCGGACTCGGAGCTTTAATTGGTGGTGGCAAAGGTGCTCTTATTGGTAGTGCGATTGGTGCCGGTGTTGGTGCCGGAGCAGGTGCTCTCATTGGTAACAAGATGGACAAACAACAAAAAGAGCTAGAACAAATACAAAATGCACAAGTAGAAGAAACCGTTGACCAAAATGGGCTACAAGCTATTAAGGTTACTTTTGAAGGTGGTATTCTTTTCCCAACAGGAAAATCTACACTTAGCGCATCGGCTAAAAACTCTCTTTCTCAATTTGCTGCATCTTTAAGAAATAACCCCGACACCAACGTGCAAATATTTGGTTATACCGACAACACCGGTGGATATGAGGTAAATAACAGAATTTCTAACGAACGTGCTGATGCTGTTCGCTCTTACTTGGTTAACAGCGGTATCACAGGTGCTCGCATTACTGCTGCAGGCATCCCTATGGCTGACTACGTTGCATCAAACGAAACTGCTGAAGGTCGTGCTCAAAACCGTCGTGTAGAAATTTTCATTTCTGCCAACGAAACAATGATTCAAAAAGCCAACGCTGGAACACTATAATCAACACATTATAACTTGAAAAGGAGAGTTTTTCACTCTCCTTTTTTTTGTGTATTTAGGTTTAAAATATCCAACCTCGCATCAAGCAACATTAACTTTTTGCTCCGACTTTAACAACTTGAAATTCACACCGTCAAAAAGGTGCTTGTTTCAAGCAAATGCCTTTCGTCTCAACCTGTTTCGTTTTTTTACTATCTTTACACTATCATATTGAAATAATTATAGATAAATCAATCTAATGAATATGGACGCAGTTCAAAATAAAATGTTAGGTTGTCTGTATGGTCAAGCTATTGGAGATGCTCTTGGACTTGGCTCAGAATTTATGGACAAAAATGATGTAATAAAAAATTACCCCAAAGGTTTGACTAATTACGGTCAAATAGTTCAAGACGCGCATAGATGCCGTTGGGCAAAAGGTGCTTGGACAGATGACACTGATATGATGTTGTGTATATTAGACGGATATACGGATGGTGAATTTATACTAAATAGTATTGCCTCCAACTTCAAAGATTGGTTTAATAATGAGCCTATGGGAATTGGCAGTCACACTTACAAAGTTTTATGTATGGGTGACTATGTAGAACAACCTGAAATGTGTTCAAAACTATGGTGGGACTTATCTAACCAACAGAGTGCTGCTAATGGTGCATTAATGAGGACTTCTGTTGTGGGGCTTGCTAAGAATAATGTCGAAAAACAAGCAGAAAAGATTTGCAAACTGACACACTATGACCAACGTTGTGTTGGTTCGTGTGTGATAGCGACTACCTTAATACATAATTTGGTATGGAACGACAAACAGTTATCAATCGATGACATAAATGATATTGCGCTGAAATACGATGAGCGGATTCTTGAATGGGTTGATGTTGCGTACAAAAGTACTGATCTATCTTTGTTGGATCTGGATGAAACATTCTCAATCGGTTATACACTGCGAACTCTTTCAGCTGCTTTGTGGTGTTATTGGCACTCCCACTCATTTGAATCAGGTCTGATTTCTGTAGTTAATGAGGGCGGAGACGCTGATACAAATGCAGCTATTGCTTGTGCCATTCTTGGTGCAAAATTTGGATACGATGCCATTCCTAAATATTATATTGAGAACCTACATAAAGAAACTTTCTATCGAGACAAGGCTCTTCATTTCATAGATCAGGTTCTTAACTCTGGGAAAGAAAATAATTAAGTATAAATAGATCATCTTTTGCTGATAAGTCCGTTTTGTCCGTAAAATGGTTGGATTTACACTCGATTATTTATGAATTATGCCTTATATAGCTAAATATTGAACAGAAAAAGAACTTTAAATTCTTTTATTGTTCAGATTTTTACTATTTTTGTACCATGAATAGACAATTAAGTGAAATAGGAATAGTTCCAATTACGACTTCAATCATTGAATCTATCTATCCGGAGCTAAAGTCTGCAGACAAGAAAGTTATTTGGCTTGAGAAGAATGGATATCTTATAAGGCTAAAAAGAGG
>CAZCEB010000151.1:0-4901 GCA_964497305.1 uncultured Muribaculaceae bacterium
GTTCATGGTATGATTTTACAAAGGCTATTCATCGCATTGCGAAGATAACAACTTGTAACGTTTTACCCATTCCGACAGAGGATTACCCTACTGCTGCAACTCGACCCTCATATAGCATTTTAAACAAATCAAAGATAAAGGCAACATACGGAGTTGAAATACCTCATTGGGAGGAGAGCTTACGGGAGTGTATAAATAGATTAGAAACAACAGAATTATAATAATAGTGGCAAATTTATCAGAAGAAATAAGTCGTCGTCGCACATTTGCGATTATAAGTCACCCGGATGCCGGTAAAACAACATTAACAGAAAAATTATTATTATTTGGTGGTGCAATTCATATTGCCGGAGCAGTAAAGTCAAATAAGATAAAGAAAACAGCAACATCCGACTGGATGGAGATTGAAAAACAACGAGGAATATCGGTTGCGACATCTGTAATGGGATTTAATTATGGCGATTATAAGATAAATATTCTAGACACCCCAGGACACCAAGATTTTGCTGAAGATACCTATCGCACATTGACAGCTGTTGATAGCGTAATTATTGTTGTCGATGTGGCAAAAGGTGTGGAACAACAGACACGAAAATTAATGGAGGTATGTCGCATGAGAAATACCCCTGTGATTATTTTTGTAAATAAATTAGACCGTGAAGGGAGAGATCCTTTTGAAATCCTCGATGAATTAGAAGCAGAGTTAAAAATTGGTGTGCGACCATTAAGTTGGCCTATTAATATTGGAGCTAAATTTAAAGGTGTATATAATATTTATGAACAGTCCTTAGATTTGTTTACACCAAATAAACAACGTGTTTCAGAACGAGTTGAGATTGCTGATATTAATGATGTTCGCATTGATGAAAATGTTGGAGAAAAGGATGCTGCAAAATTAAGAGAAGATTTGGAATTGATAGATGGCGTGTATTCTGAATTTGAAGTAAATGAATATCTCAGAGGGAAAATCGCTCCGGTCTTTTTTGGTTCTGCTTTAAATACATTTGGAGTAAAAGAATTACTTGATTGTTTTGTCAAAATCGCACCATCTCCTCGTCCTGTAGTAGCTGAAGAACGTGAAATAAAACCTGATGAAGATGCTTTCTCTGGTTTCGTATTTAAAATACATGCCAATATGGATCCTAATCATCGTAGTTGTATCGCTTTTGTGAAAATTTGTTCTGGTAAATTTGAACGAAATGCCAATTATAAGCATATAAGATCGGGGAAAATGATGAAATTTTCGGCTCCTACAGCTTTTATGGCACAAAAGAAAGATATTGTAGATGAAGCATATCCTGGTGATATTGTTGGTATTCCTGATACCGGAAATTTCAAAATTGGAGATACATTGACATCAGGAGAACAGCTCCATTTTAAAGGATTGCCAAGTTTCTCTCCTGAAATGTTTAAATATATTGAAAATACAGATCCAATGAAATCAAAACAATTGGAGAAAGGAATTCAACAATTGATGGATGAAGGTGTCGCTCAGTTATTCGTCAATCAATTTAATGGGCGTAAGATAATTGGGACTGTGGGGCAACTTCAATTTGAAGTTATACAATATAGATTATTAAATGAATATGGCGCGCAATGTAGATGGGAGCCTATTTCATTGTATAAAGCATGCTGGATTGAAAGTGATGATGATGACGCGTTATTGGTGTTTAAAAAACGAAAACATCAATTTATGGCTGTAGACCGAGAAGGACGAGATGTTTTCCTCGCTGATTCGAATTATGTCTTACAGATGGCACAAAGTGATTTTCCAAAAATAAAATTTCACTTTACGAGTGAATTTTAGATTACGATAAAAATATAAGGTTGCAATTTGATTTGCAACCTTATATTTTATATCTTTGTATAATATTTAAGTAAGTAATATTTTGCAAAATATACATTAATGAAAGTATTAAAATTTGGTGGAACATCTGTTGGTACGATTGAGAGTTTAAGTCATGTAAAAATGATTGTAGAATCATGTACAGAACCAGTAATTATTGTCGTTTCTGCTCTTGGTGGGATAACAGATCAATTGATAAATACGGCTCATCTTGCGTCCAAGGGTGATATAGCATACTTTGAATCTTATGCTCAGATTGTAGACCGACATAATGTGGTGATTGAGGGTTTAGTCCCCAATGATCAGCAATCAGATGTGAAATCAATCATAAATCCGTTACTTGAAGAATTAGGGAATATATATCGAGGTGTCAGTTTAATAAAAGATTTATCAAGCAGAACACTTGATATAATTGTTAGCTATGGAGAACGTTTGTCGTCTGTTATTATTAGTTACATTATTTGTAATGCGAAACATTTTGATTCTCGTAATTTCATAAAAACAGAAAAACAATTTGGGAAGCATATACTAAATAATGAATTAACTCAAAAACTTATTCATGAAACATTTGATAATGACGATTTTACCGTTGCAATTGTTCCTGGATTTATAGCATCAAATGATGATAATGATATAACTAATTTAGGCAGAGGCGGAAGTGATTATACAGCTGCAATACTTGCGGCAACTCTTGATGCATCAATACTTGAAATCTGGACTGATGTAGATGGCTTTATGACTGCCGATCCAAGAGTTATAAATAACACCTATGTCATAGATCATCTGTCTTTTATTGAGGCTATGGAGTTGTGTAATTTTGGCGCAAAAGTCATATATCCTCCAACGATATACCCTGTATATCACAAAAATATTCCGATAAAAATAAAGAATACATTTAATCATACAGCGCCTGGTACATTAATTTCAGAACAACGACCAAGTGCTGAAGGGAAAGCAATTAAAGGAATATCATCAATTAATGATACATGTTTGATTACAGTATCGGGTCTTGGGATGGTAGGTATCGTCGGAATTAATGCTCGCATTTTTAATGCGTTGGCAAAAAATGGAGTAAGTGTATTCTTAGTGTCTCAAGCATCAAGTGAAAATAACACATCGTTTGCGGTTAAAAATGCTGATGCTGATCTCGCAGTACAGGTTTTAAAAGAAGAATTTTTTGCTGAGTTGCAGAGTGGTGAGTTAAGTGAAATAACACCAGAAAGAAATCTTGCTACTGTTGCCATTGTTGGGGAGAATATGAAACACACAACCGGAATTGCCGGTAAGTTGTTCAATACTCTTGGACGTAATGGTATAAGTATTATTGCATGTTCACAAGGTGCTTCAGAAACTAATATTTCGTTTGTTATCAACTTGAAAAATTTAAGAAAGGCGTTAAATGTTATTCACGATTCTTTCTTTTTATCTGAAACACAAGTACTGAACTTGTTTATTGTTGGAGTAGGTACAGTTGGACGTCACTTATTACAACAAATTCGGCAACAACAGGAAAATCTACTAAGAAATAAGGCATTATCATTAAAAGTAGTGGGCATTTCAAATTCACGAAAATGTATTTTTAATCGTGAAGGTATTGATATTGATAATTATCAACAGCTATTGGAAGGGGCAGAAATACCTGCAACTCCACAACGAATTAAAGAAGAGATTATTAATATGAATATCTTTAATTCTGTATTTGTTGATTGTACTGCAAGTTCAGAAATAGCTGCTTTATATGATGATTTATTATCTCATAATATAAATGTTGTTGCTGCGAATAAAATTGCTGCATCTTCAGAGTATTCAAATTACGCTAAGTTAAAAAATATAGCACGCAAAAAAGATGTAAAGTTCTTGTTTGAAACAAATGTAGGAGCAGGATTACCAATTATCAATACAATAAATAATCTTATAAATTCAGGAGACAAAATATTAAAAATAGAAGCTGTTGTTTCTGGTACACTCAACTATATATTTAATGTTCTCAGCAAAGAAACTCCGTTAAGTAAAGCAATAATAATGGCACGTGAGGCTGGTTATAGTGAGCCGGACCCTCGTGTTGATTTAAGTGGCAAGGATGTTGTTCGTAAGTTGGTAATTTTAGCTCGAGAAGCAGGTTATAAAGTAGAACAAGAAGACGTTAAATGCAACCTATTTGTTCCCGAAAAATATTTTGAGGGTTCAGTAGATGATTTCTTAAATAATATTACTGAATTAGATGATGAATTTGAACAAAGACGAATTGAAGCTGATAAAAATAATGAGCATTTCCGATTTGTTGCAAAATTAGAAGACCAAAGTGTAGAGGTGGGTTTACAGAAAGTTAATTCTACACATCCATTCTATTCTCTTGAAGGAAGTAATAATGTAATATTATTGACGACTGAACGCTATAAAGAGTATCCAATGGTTATAAAAGGATATGGAGCTGGAGCTGAAGTTACTGCTGCCGGCGTTTTTGCTGATATAATAAGTATTGCAAATATTAGATAAATGAAATATATTATTGTCCTAGGAGATGGAATGGCAGATGAGCCAATAGTAGAGTTAGGAGGTCTAACTCCATTGCAATCTGCAAATACTCCGACATTGGATTATTTGGCAGAGCATGGACGCGTGGGACTATTATCTACTGTTCCTGAAGGATTCCACCCTGGAAGTGAAATTGCAAATCTGTCGGTTTTAGGATATGATGTTGCTCGTGTGTTTGAAGGAAGAGGCTCTTTAGAGGCAGCGAGCATGGGTATTCCTATTGAAAACGATGAGATGGCGATGCGTTGTAATCTAATTTGTATTGAAAATGGTAAAATTAAGAATCATTCGGCAGGTCATATTACAACAGAAGAGGCAATAGAGCTAATACAATATTTGCAAAAGGAATTAGGTAGTGATACAATTTCGTTCTTCTCGGGAATATCATATCGTCATTTATTGAAAATTAAAAATGCAGATAAGCGTATCCATTGTACACCTCCTCATGATGTTCCTGGAACTAAATTTAGAGATGTCCTAATTAAAGAAGAATGTGAAGAGGCAAAATCTACTTCCGATA
>CAZCEB010000152.1:0-4896 GCA_964497305.1 uncultured Muribaculaceae bacterium
ATACCACTGAATTTGACGTTATAATCCCATTCATCTCAGTCGCGATTATAGGGACAATGTTACGTGCCGTTTCGTGGTGCATGAGCTATGTAGTGCTGGCTCGAGGCGATGGGAAAACTTTCTTGATTGTTGAGGCAATATCAGGTGTTATCGGATTGTCGTTAAATATAGTTTTCTTTGAAGCCTTCGGAATGATTGGATTAGGTATAGCCTATATATTATGGTATATGCTATATGCCTTAATTTTATATATCGTGTATCGTTTCAATTATGGATTGAAATTAGGCAGGGGGATTACACGATTGATAATATATTCTGTTTCAATGGGGGCTATTAGTGTTGTGTTGTCGGTATATGTTGGATGGTGGGCAACAGCATTAATTGGCGTGATAACGTTATATTTCTCGGCTCGTCGGTTGTTTCAACGGCGATAATTACCACCCTCCGGAGGCTCCACCGCCACCGGTAAATCCACCACCAAAACTGCCACCGGAGAATCCCCCTCCTCCGCCAAATCCTTTTCCACCACCGCCACCAACAATGATGACAGGGGGAAGTTTGGGGATTATATATGCAACTTGATTGATGTGTCGACAATTATGGCATGTGTATTCTTTTATACCACGGCCCTCTCTTGAAACGCTTGCCTGCATAATGATGCGGTCATTGGTTAAAGAGCATGCCTTTGCTCCGCATAATGAGCATGTTGTATAAGTTGTTGCTTTGACAAAAGGAAGAATGTCAGTTTCGCCACATTGTGGGCATAACCACACATCATAGTCTATTGAGTTTAGTCTTTCTTCTGTGTCTTGTGCCGGTGTTAAATATTTGTTGTCCTCGTCTTCATCAAGGCGTTTCATTTTATGTTTGCAGTTTGGACAATGGCGAGGCTTTGTGCGCAATCGTCGCATTGTCCATAGTAGCATGATAAACACAATAGCAGGAATACCCATTCCTCCCATTGTTGCCATCAATGCAGGGAGTTTTAATTTATTCAGTGCGCAATATTTGTCATATCGGTCTTTCTTCCTATTAGAAACCAATGTAAATATATATGTAGCAAATATTGCTAATGTTAGAATGATGCTGAATATCAGCCAATTTTTGAAAAATTTATCATCTTCTGACTTTGCATCATTTTCATATTTTGACATCAACTCTTCGGTTGCTCCTGGCGTAGTGATTATTTCAGATATACGACTAAGAGCCTCAATTGTTCCTGTATCATAGTCTTCGGCTTTGAAATGTGGAGCCATGTTTTCGCGAATAATGCGTCCGGCAATGATGTCGGGAATAACCCCTTCCATTCC
The DNA here is from genome assembly GCA_964497305.1 of uncultured Muribaculaceae bacterium. Classification (GTDB taxonomy): domain Bacteria; phylum Bacteroidota; class Bacteroidia; order Bacteroidales; family Muribaculaceae; genus RGIG4079. The sequence continues at coordinate 1,311 of CAZCEB010000152.1, forward strand.
GTAGCCTGTGCGCAATGTTGCACGACGCATACCTTTGACAATTAACACAAGTAGCCCGTTGCTATTATCCTTTTTGCCGATACCCCATTCAGAGAATAGTTCGGTTGCAAATGTGTCAATATCCCCATTGTCAATTTCATTAACAACGACAGTGACAACCTCGGCCGATGTTTGTTTCCATATATTTGCTAATATGGAGTCGGCTTGTGCTTCGGCTTGTGGACTTAGTATTCCATCGGGATTGGATACATAGCGAGTGTTGTTTTGTAGATGAACATTGGGAATCTCTTTTACACTATAGGCGTGAGCGCTGATTGTAAAAAATACCAATATTATGGGTATGATGTATTTTGTCATATCTTGAGAATTTGATGTTGTTATACGGCAGGAAGACTCATGCCATTTAGTTTGCGATATAGGTCGAGAGCATATACGTCGGTCATCCCTGATATATGGTCTAAGACGGCCTGGATTTTCCCGAATAACGTGGGAGCGTTTATCTCATATTGTTGTGGAACTTTGGATAGTAACAATTTTGAGTAGTTCAGATGAGGATAACGCACTGCATGAATGAGTTTTTCCATCAAAAATGTGATAATTTGGTTACCGGCAAGCTCAATATCAACAACATCTCCAGCACGATAAATCTTTTCCCATGAAAGTTCAGAACAACGGTTGTAACCATTCTTTTCAAGCGGGGAAATGTGGTCGAGAAGAGAGCCATGAAACTCTCCGCGCAATATCTCCTCTTCATGGTTGACAAAAGCAATGGCACATTGGTGAACAAGTGTGCCTATGACACAAGAACGCAAATATGAAACCTTTTCATTGGGGTCATCAACATATTCCATTGCATGGAATATGTGAGTTTTACGTTCGTCATCAAAAAATCCGGTGAGTAGGTCTATAACCTCTTGAGTGGTTAGGATGCGCAGTTTATGTGCATCTTCAATATCCATTACCTCATAGCAGATGTCGTCGGCAGCTTCAACGAGATAGACAAGCGGGTGGCGGGTATACCTGATTTCGCCATTCTCTCCAGGTAAAGAAATGAGTCCCACCTCTTCGGCAACTTTGACAAATGCGTCTCGTTCAGAAGTGAAAAAGCCAAATTTATTAGCTTTTATCGCAAGTGATGATTCATAAGGGTATTTCACGATTGAAGCGAGGGTGGAATAGGTCATGGCAAATCCACCGGGGCGACGACCTTTGAATTGGTGAGTTAGTAGTCGGAACGCATTGGCATTCCCTTCAAATTGGATTAAATCGTTCCATTGTAGTGGAGTTAATTCGTTTTCAAGTTCTTTGCCTGCACCTTCGGAGAAGAATGTGGAAATGGCTTTTTCTCCTGAATGACCAAATGGTGGATTACCTAAGTCGTGTGCCAAACAAGCAGCAGCTACAATTTCGTCTATGGCGTCGAGTTTGTGTTGCCAAGGCTCTGTTGCATATTTTTCTCGTAGGAGTGAACTCACCTCATTGGCAAGTGAACGTCCGACACATGCAACTTCCATGCTGTGGGTAAGACGATTGTGTACAAATATGCTTCCGGGTAGGGGAAAAACCTGAGTTTTGTTTTGCAAACGGCGAAAAGGAGACGAGAATACCAATCGGTCATAGTCTCGTTGGAAATCACTACGAAAACCACGTTTTGAGTTTTTATAATCTTCAAGCCCAAATCGTTTTTCGCATATCAGTTTATCCCATTTCATCATTTCTGCCATATCTCATCCTAATTTTAGTCTCAAAATTACAAATAAAATCCCTTACCACAAAGTGAACGCAATGTTTATATATCCTCATCAACTTCATTTTACATTTGCTTTTACCTCGGTTGTGTAAAACAATAGAATGAAAATAAAAGCGACTCGGATAGAGTCGCTTTTATTGTTGTATGTGGAATAATGTGGATTATTCGTTGATGTCGTTGTTTTGACGTGGAGGACGGTTGTCGCGACGTGGACCACGGTCGCCTTCACGACGAGGACCGCGATTGTTGTTGTCGCGGCGAGGACCACGATCGGCACGAGGTGCACGTTCGCGTTCAACATATCCTTCGGGTTTTGGTTGCAATGCACGCATTGAAAGACGATATTTACCTGTCTTTTTGTCAATCTCGATGAGTTTAACTTCAAGGGTGTCGCCTTCTTTAATGCCTGATGCTTCCATGTTTTCAATGCGTTCCCAGCTTATTTCGCTTATGTGAAGCAAGCCATCGCGGTTGGGCATGAATTCTACAAATGCACCGAAATCAAGGATTGAACGCACTGTACCTGTATAGGTCTTGCCTTCTTCAGGGAGTTGAACGATTGCGTTAATCATTTCGAGCGCTTTATCGATAGAATCTTTGTTGGCAGCAGCAACTTCGATGTATCCTTGTTCGTCGATTTCGTCAATAGTAACAGTAGCACCGCTTGCTTCTTGGATTCCTTGGATGATTTTTCCGCCCGGACCGATAACAGCACCGATGAGATCTTTAGGAATAGTCATTGTAACGATGCGAGGAACGTGAGGTTTGTAGTCTTCACGTGGAGCAGGTATTGTTTCGTTGATTTTGCCGAGGATGTGTAGACGACCTTCACGAGCTTGGAGAAGTGCTTTTTCGAGGATTTCATAAGAAAGGCCGTCGCACTTGATATCCATTTGTGTTGCTGTGATACCATCTACTGTTCCTGTTACTTTGAAGTCCATGTCTCCGAGGTGGTCTTCATCTCCGAGGATGTCAGAAAGTACTGCATATTTGCTGCTTTCGGTGTCGGTGATGAGTCCCATGGCGATACCGCTCACAGGTTTCTTCATTTGTACACCTGCATCAAGAAGGGCGAGTGTACCGGCACACACAGTTGCCATTGATGAAGAACCATTTGATTCAAGGATGTCAGAAACTACACGGCAAGTGTAGGGGAAATTGTCGGGGAGCATGCGTTTTAGAGCGCGGTGAGCAAGATTACCATGTCCGATTTCACGACGACCTACGCCACGAGTTGGTTTTGCTTCGCCTGTAGAGAATGGAGGGAAGTTGTAGTGAAGAAGGAAACGTTCGCGACCTTGCATGAGCACTTCGTCAAGTATTTTTTCGTCAAGTTTGGTGCCAAGAGTAACAGTTGAAAGTGATTGAGTTTCTCCGCGAGTGAACACAGCAGAGCCGTGAGGTCCCGGAAGGTAATCAACTTCACACCAAATAGGACGAATTTCAGTAGTCTTGCGACCATCCAAACGGATGCCTTCGTCAAGGATGCAACGGCGCACAGCTTCTTTCTCTACATCGTGTTAATAACGTTTGATGAGGGCTGTTTTTTCTTCTTGTTCCTCTTCTGTTAGAGCCTCGATATATTCTTGGCAGATAGCGGCAAAACTGTCTTGACGCCAATGTTTGTCGGCGCATCCGGCTTTTGCTACTGCATATACTTTGTCGTAGCATTTTTCGCGAACATCTTTGCGAAGATCTTCATCGTTAACTTCGTGGCAATATTCACGTTTAACTGTAGAGCCAACTGCTTCGGCAAGTTCGAGCTGAGCTTTACATTGTTCTTTGATTGCATCATGAGCTGCTTTAAGAGCATTTAGAAGGTCAGTTTCAGAAACT
>CAZCEB010000153.1:0-4850 GCA_964497305.1 uncultured Muribaculaceae bacterium
TATAAATATGGATTTGTAACAGATATTGATACAGATATTATTCCAAATGGTATAAATGAGGATGTTGTACGTCTGATATCTCAGAAGAAAGGAGAGCCGGAATGGTTACTTGAATTTCGCTTGAAGGCTTATCGTTATTGGACTACTCTTGAAATGCCTCAGTGGGCACACCTTGATATACCTCCAATAGATTATCAAGCAATAAGCTATTATGCTGCTCCGAGAAAAAAAGAGGGACCTAAAAACCTTGAAGAGGTAGATCCTGAGCTATTAGATACATTTAATAAACTTGGGATTTCACTTGAAGAGCAAAAACTATTGTCGGGGATGGCAGTAGATGCTGTAATGGACTCAGTATCGGTAAAGACAACTCATAAGGAAAAACTTGCCGAACTTGGAATTATATTCTGTTCATTCTCAGAAGCGGTGAAAGATTATCCCGATTTAGTGAAGCGCTATCTTGGTTCGGTTGTATCTTACCGTGATAATTTCTTTGCGGCATTAAATTCGGCTGTATTTTCCGATGGCTCGTTTGTATATATCCCCAAGGGGGTACGTTGTCCAATGGAACTTTCTACATATTTCAGAATAAATGCATCGGGAACAGGACAATTTGAACGCACATTGATTGTTGCTGATGATGATGCTTATGTGAGTTACCTTGAAGGGTGTACAGCTCCCATGCGTGATGAAAACCAACTGCATGCTGCGATTGTAGAGATTGTTGTTGAGGATCGTGCCGAAGTTAAATACTCTACTGTCCAGAATTGGTATTCAGGAGATAAAGACGGAAAAGGTGGGGTATATAACTTTGTTACAAAACGTGGCTTGTGTCGCGGTGATTACTCAAAACTCTCATGGACACAAGTAGAGACTGGCTCGGCTATCACGTGGAAATATCCAAGTTGTATTCTTTCCGGAGAAGGGGCAGTGGGAGAGTTCTATTCTGTTGCAGTAACAAAAAATCATCAACAAGCCGATACCGGAACAAAGATGATACACACAGGGCGCAATACTCGTAGCACGATTGTGTCAAAGGGTATTTCAGCGGGATATAGCCAAAACTCCTATCGTGGTCTTGTTAAAGTTGCTCCAAATGCCGATGGATGTCGCAATTATACACAATGTGATAGTTTATTGTTGAGTTCTAATTGTGGAGCACACACATTCCCTTATATTGATGTGCTTAACGATACTGCCGTAGTTGAACATGAGGCAACAACATCAAAGATTAATGAAGAACAAATATTTTATTGCAATCAACGTGGAATCCCTACTGAAGAAGCAATAGGGTTGATTGTTAATGGATATGCAAAAGAAGTAATGAATAAATTACCTATGGAGTTTGCGGTTGAAGCACAAAAATTACTTCAAATCACGCTTGAAGGCTCTGTTGGATAACATAAATAGAAAAATAGAAACTATGGATAATATATTGTTGAGCGTAAAAAATCTTCATGCCGGGATTGATGGCAAAGAAATATTAAAGGGAATAAATCTTACGATACGCCCCGGAGAGGTGCATGCAATAATGGGTCCTAATGGATCGGGCAAGAGTACGCTTTCTTCGGTATTGGCAGGACATCCGTCATTTACTGTAACAGAAGGTGAAGTTGATTTTCATGGCAAAAATCTATTGGAATTATCTCCGGAGGATCGATCTCATGAGGGATTGTTTTTGTCATTTCAATACCCGGTGGAAATTCCAGGTGTGTCAATGGTTAATTTCATGCGTGCAGCAATAAACGAGAAACGTAAATATTATAATGGACCGGCACTCTCGGCAAGCGATTTTTTGAAATTGATGCGTCAGAAACGAGCCATTGTAGAATTAGATAACAAATTGGCGTCACGCTCTGTCAATGAAGGGTTCTCCGGTGGAGAAAAGAAACGTAATGAAATTTTCCAAATGGCGGTTCTTGAGCCACGGTTATCAATTCTTGATGAGACTGATAGCGGTCTTGATATTGATGCATTGCGCATTGTTGCCGGAGGTGTAAACAAATTAAAAACCGAAGATAACGCAACAATTGTTATCACACACTATCAACGATTGCTTGACTATATTAAACCTGATTTTGTCCATGTGCTATATAAAGGTCGCATTGTTCGCACCGGAGGTCCTAAACTTGCACTTGAACTTGAAGAAAAAGGTTATGATTGGATTAAGCAGGAAATCGATAACGAATAGGAATTATGGGCTCAATTAATCAATATCTCGATTTATATAAAGAAAATCGCGATGCGATAAATGCTCATTCTGCAGGTGTGCTGAATAGCTTTCGTGAAGCTGCGTATAATGCGATTGGATACAAACAATTGCCTAAACGAGGAGATGAAAGTTATGAAAAAACATCAGTAGATGAAATGTTTGCCCATGATTACGGGGTAAATATAAATCGCATGGATATTCCGGTAAATGTTGCCACTTCATTTAAGTGCGATGTACCGAATATGAGTACATGGATGTCATTTATTGTAAATGACATGTTTCATGCATCGTCCACCTCTCGCAACAAAATGCCCGAGGGTGTAATTGTAGATTCGCTTGCTCGTGTGGCAATTGACAACCCCCATTTAGTCGCCAAATATTATGGCTCTATTGCACCTCTTGAAGATACAGGAGTGGCATTGAATACATTGCTTGTTCAAGATGGAGTTTTAATTTATATACCGAAAGGGGTGAAGTTGGAGAAACCATTACAGCTTGTCAATATATTTAGTTCACCCATAGATTTAATGGCTTTGCGTCGTGTATTGGTCGTGTTGGAAGATGATGCTGAGGCGCAGTTGCTTGTGTGTGATCACACGCAAGATAATAAACATAAATATCTCTCTTCCCAAGTGATTGAAATTGTGATGGGTGAACGTTCGCGCTTTGATATATATGACATGGAAGAGTCGTCGGCTGCAACATCTCGTTATTCACGATTATTTGCTCGTCAATCGGCAGGCTCTAATTTGTTGGTAAATGGAACAACATTAATGTGTGGCACTACTCGCAACGCTTATGATATCGATATTGAAGGTGATGGTTGTGAGACGTTACTCACCGGAATGGCAATAGGCTCTGATGCTCAGCATATTGATAATAGTTCAAATATTAATCATCGTGCATCACATTGTCATAGTTCGCAGTTGTTTAAATATGTGCTTGACAATGAATCAATAGGAGCTTTTGAAGGGAGCATATTGGTAGCTCCGGGAGCGAAATATACTGAGGCCTATCAGTCTAATCGCAATTTGTTAGCGTCAACATCGGCAAAAATGCACACCAAACCACAGCTTGTAATATACAATGATGATGTGAAATGTAGTCATGGCGCTACAACGGGACAATTAGATGCTACAGCATTATTTTATATGCGTTCTCGTGGGATATCTGAAAAAGAAGCACGATTGATGTTGATGCAGGCATTTATGGTTGATGTGATAGATTCTGTGCGCATGGATGGTTTGCGTGATCGATTGAAACATTTGGTAGAAAAACGTTTCTATGGTCAGCAAATGCTGTGTGGTGAATGTAGTGTGTCATGTCATGAACAAAAATCATGATGAATTATGGAAATGTATGATGTAAATGCTCTTAGGAGCGATTTCCCTATATTAAATCGTCAAGTATATGGGTATCCGCTTGTTTATCTGGACAATACAGCAACCACACAAACTCCTCGTTGTGTTGTAGAGGCTATAGAAAATGTCTATTATAACACAAAAGCCAATGTGCATCGTGGAGTGCACACTCTTTCTCAAGAAGCGACTGATTTGCAAGAAGCGACTCGTGAACGTGTTAGAGAATTTATCAATGCTAAATCGACTGAAGAGATAATCTTTACTCGAGGGACTACCGAGGCGATAAATCTCGTTGCTTCATCCTATGGCGACCTACTTGAAAATGGCGATGAGATAATCTTGACAGTGATGGAGCATCATGCCAATATTGTACCCTGGCAGTTGTTGGGCCGTCGTAAACGCATAATTTTGCGTGTCGTGCCTATAAATGAAACAGGGGAGTTGGATATGGTGGCATATCGTTCATTGTTTAATGATCGCACAAAGCTTGTTGCAGTTTGCCATGTCTCAAATGTTTTAGGTACAGTAAATCCTGTAAAAGAGATGATTGCTGAGGCTCATCGCAATGGAGTGCCTGTTCTTGTAGATGGCGCGCAAGCTATATCCCACATGAAAGTCGATGTGCAGGATCTTGATGCAGATTTCTATGTATTTTCTTCTCATAAAATGTATGGACCATCGGGAGTAGGGGTTTTATACGGGAAAAAATATCTGCTTGAAATGATGCCGCCTTATCAGGGTGGAGGAGAAATGATAGGGCAAGTGAGCTTTGAACACACCACATTTGCAGTACTCCCATTTAAGTTTGAAGCAGGGACGCCTGATTTTGTTGATATTGCTGCCTTTCACACAGCAATTGATTATATGACAACTATTGGGGTGGAACGTATTGCTGCGCATGAGCAAGAACTACTTCAATATACAACTGAGAAGATGATGGAGATGCCGGGAATGCGCATTTTCGGGACTTCGTTGGACAAGTGTGCCGTTATATCATTTCTTATAGGTAATGAGCACCATTATGATATAGGAATGTTATTGGATAAATTGGGAGTAGCTGTGCGCACCGGACATCATTGCGCCCAACCGCTAATGTCGGCATTAGGTATTGATGGAACAGTCAGAGCATCGTTTGCTATGTATAATACAAAAGCGGAAGCCAATGCATTTATTGCCGCTCTCCGCCGTGTATCTTCGATGTTAGGATAGATTATTATTCTTCGTCGGGATATTTGCGATAATATTCTAAGGCAAGCTTCAATTTTTCTGTGCTGTTA
>CAZCEB010000154.1:0-4846 GCA_964497305.1 uncultured Muribaculaceae bacterium
GAGCATCTGACTACGGATCAGAAGGTTACAGGTTTGAATCCTGTCGGAGTCACAACGAGGACGATTTTAATCGCCCTCGTTTTTTTTGTATAATAATTGCAAATTATCCAAAATTTACATAATTTTGCTTTTGCTATACACTTGCAGAGGCCTTTGTTGTGGTTACGTGGGTGGGATAGTAGACATTATGAAAAGCGTTTACTAAGCGTTTGATTCTTGACGGTTCAGAACTTCGCAAACTCTAATCGTAGTCAAGAATGAAGCAATGGTAGATGCCCGTGTGTATGTATTCTCTCGCATGCTATGGTTTTGTGAAAAACTATAGGCATGATGTAGTGTTTTACATATATAGGCGTGGGCTTCTGCGTTGCTCGTTCAACTACGATGGGCAATGCGAAGGCCTTGAACCGTGGGACGAGTAGCAAAGTACAGATCCTCACGCTTTTTTATTTATGGAATGGATTGGAGGATTTGTCCATTCATAAATACCATATGTGATATGAAATATTTATTAACTTTTGTTCTTTTGGTTGTTACCAGTTTTTCTTCTTTTGCTTATGATGAAGCAACTTATCTTATTGTTGAGGGAGATTTAGAAACTCCGATTACCGTAAAATGTAGTAATGGAGAAACGTATAAAGTATGGGATGAATATAGGATTCCGGAAATAACCAGCGTTAGAGAGGCATTTGATAAATATGGTAATCGAATAGTTGTTCCTCTTGGCTCATCAAGTTCTTCTACCAATAAATATCATTACAGATACTATCGTTTTAGTATGTTGTATAAATCATCATCATCTTCTTCGAATTCATATAGTAGTAGTTCAAATGATTATAGATCAAATTCAAGTGGATATAATGCCGGACGGCAAATAGGGGAAGGGTTGGCAAGTATGGCAGCGACTAGAGCCTCATATGAGGATGGAAACGCTTATCCGGGATTGCACATGGCTTTTGGTGCATCAAAAGGCTATGGTGAATTTGCCCGATTGCGCATGTGTGCCGGAGGCTTTTTGTTGTATGGTGGTATTGGCAAAGATTGGCTGATGGATGGCGTTAATAAAGATAAACTACTATGGCACGCCGGATTAGGCCTGTATTTCTCTTTTGGTGGATATGAGCCAAATAGTGATTTCTCTCTTGGCTTTTCTTTTGCGGAAAATGCTGCATGGGAAGGTTTAAGTTTCATGATAGACATGGATTATACTCATTGGTTTGGTGATAGTCAGCGATTTGGCGTTTTTGCCGGTGGAGGTGTTGGATGGGGCGAAATTAAAAATGCCATGGATACAGATACTGATGAACATACAAAATTTGCTTGGAATGTTGAGGTTGGTTTGACAGTTCGCATTTGTAGTTTCTAATGATACCGATTTGGAAATGGAGAGGATTTAATCCTGCTCCATTTCCGTGTTATGAAAAGTTTACATTATGAAAATGAAAGTCTCGATTAGTACGATGATAATATTGTTGTGCTATGCGTTTTCTTCATCAGCTTTGGCAGGACAATTAACAAGCAATATCAATAATGTTATAATTGAGAATGGATATAATGTATCAAAAATAAAATCTGAACTTAAGAGTATTTATTCTCATTTATCCACGTTTGAAAAGACCATATTTTTATCTGATCTTTATGATAAAATCGCAGAGTCTTATGAAACAGAGCAAGAGGTTTTGGCTGATGCTTTGAAAGAATGTTATTATGCGATAGCGGATACTAATGATGAAAATTTAGGCGCATTATATTATAATGACATAGTAATTGCTTCGGAAAAATATGATAGCTATACAATTGAGGAGCGGATTAAACAATTGGAAGCGTATGCATCAAGGAATAATCTGGATTATAGTCAGGAATTGGCTGATGCACGAGACCGATTAAGTGGAGTTTTTCGTAAATATGAGTTTGATGAAACCTCATTTTTGGAATACTTTAGAGGTGATGAGTTTTGGGTGTTAGATACGGAAATGTTGCGAGAAATTGATGCGAAATGGAAGATTCCAACATTTTTGTCAATTTCTTCACAAGGATATTTTACAGGTTATTATTCTGCAGAAACACCTAAAAAACGCAATGGCAGATATAGAATGAAAGATAATTTGTTTAAGCGAATGAGATTTCATGTATATACAACAGAGCGTTATGAAGAAGAGAAAACGATTTATATGTCATGGGGAAATGAACGAAATGCAACAGCTCAACCTGTTCTTCTTGCCGGTTTGCGCCAAACAGTACAAGAAGCGCATGCAATGGTGGAAGGCGAGTTGACAAGAGAAAAATATTCGTTAGGTGAAAAGATAGGGTATAACGCACTTGCTAATCTCGTAGATGCAAGTGCTAATGCATTATTTGACCAATTGTCAGTAGCAAAGGCTTATGTATTTCGTAGGGAGATGACTATAACTCTTGTTAATCCTAATTTGATAGAAGGAATAATATCGTTTGCCAATGTTGAAGTGAAATCAAATAATATTAATAATCCCAAGATAAAAACGCATACTGCATATTTGAGATATTATAGATGCTACACTGATGAGGATTTGTATCTTATTTCTAAAGACTGTCATCCGCAATATTCTGATGATATGGATATAGCGAGTTTTGAGGAAAAACGACGTCGCTTTAAATCTTTTGAAAAAGGTTGGAAAAAAGCCAGAAAAATTATTAAGAAAAAATATAAAAGAGATAAATTTCCTTATGAAAATTATGTTCAGGAACATAACTCAAATGTGTTGACTGAATTGCGTTCGAGAGCCGATAATTATTTTATTACTAATGATTAAACAAATATAAAATGAGATTATACACGAAAATAGTATTAAGCAGTTTCTCCATTATAATGCTGACTCATGATATGAGCGCACAAGGCAGTATGAATTTTGGACGACTTGATTTTTCCACGTTTAGACAACCGGATAAAGACATAACATTTGAGCCTATAGATATTGAACAACCTCTAAATACTGATGATCCGGTTAGGGTACATGTGTATAATAAGAAGAATATAGCAAATGGGTATTGGATTGATCGTATAAATCCTGATGGTACATCTAATGCTCAAAGAAAGGTGGAATCTATTAGGGGTGGTGTACAAATTGCAGTAGATAATGCAACGTCAGGGAATGTCGCACCTAAAAAGAAACAGCAGGGTGGGAATGGTGAACAAAGGAGTTACTATAGTCCAAGTCCGGAATTTCGACAACGTAGGTTGAATGCTGCCAAGGAGCAAGCAAGAATTGCAGCTGAACGAGAACGAAAAAAACGAGAAGAAGAGCAACGGCAAGTCAATGCTACCACAACCGCTGCAAATATTAGAATGCAATCTGTAACAAATCAACGAATACGACAAGATTTTTATAATGCAACAGAAGGAGCAGAGAAAGCACGAAATGTAGGTGTTGATGTGGCTAATGATCAGATGCAAGGTGTGCAGTTTCAAAATCGTCAACAAAGAAGGTCAAAACCCAAAGATGTCGGTTCTCGTTTAAGAGAGAATAAAAACTCAATGCAACAGAAAAAGCAACAAACTACTGTTCCTTCTATTCAACAAATGAATAGTACCAATCTACAATATCCTGTAATTAACAGGGCTCAGCCAAATGCGAATGGATACTATCAGTTGTCGGGCAGACCAAGCCGGTCGGCTATATTTATTATGACAGATAATGGCAAGGTTTTTACCGGAGATAGAGAGCTTACAAATGTTGAATACGTGCAAGGAGCGGATGTTTATCCGGAGTATGGAAAAGCAAATGAGGGTTTGGGTAGAGCTACACAAACATCTATACATATCAAAAAGGACCAACGTATTGTAGGACACTATAATGCCAATGGTCCAAGTTTATCAACAAGTAATAGTAAGGGATTTGTTTTGGACCCTAATTCCGTGGTAACAACAGGGAAGGAATGGTCGTCAGCAGATTTAAGTACGGAAAAAACTCTTGAAGAGTTTAAGCAAAAAACAAGAGGATTTACGAAAGAAGAATTAGATGAATTATTAGATGATACGAGTACGAATGATGGAACGGGTAATGGGTGGTATTACTAAAATAATTTTGGTAATAGTGCTTGGTGTAACACAAGCAAATGCCATAGAGAGACGTGTATTGCTTACAGCAGAAGAAAATGAACATCTTCAATTAATAGAAATGCCGAGATTAGGTATAGCAATATCATTAGGCGGTGGTGAAGTGATGATGGCAGATGATCCGGAGCTTAATACTTATAGTTTCCCATTTTTGAACGATGTACGTCAGTTTATTGTAAGTGAGGAGGCTGCATATTGTTCAATAGGTAATTGGGTATGTCGTTTGGATCCTGAAACAGAAAAATTAGAAGAAGTCGCAGTTTTTGATAATGATGGCTTTAAAATCTATCCCACTGTAGGACAGTCATTTTTTGTGAGTACATCAGAGCTTGAGTGGTCGACGGTAATGCTTGTTGATCCTTTAAATAAAGTATATACTCCGGTTGTAAAGATAGAATCTTATGTTCATAAGGTGCTGTCAAATAGATATTTGACATTGGTGTGGATAGATGATAGTGTGTACATATTAGGAGATGATAATAAAATGTATAGTTTTGTGTCTAATGCATCAATGAAAGATGTAGTCCTTTTTTCTGAAGGCTTGGTGTGTGCAACTGACGAAGGCTTACTTTTCGTACAATCTAAAGAAAAGGTATTTAATTTGTCAACAGAAAAGTATAAAAAACTATGGAATATTGCAGGTAATTTGTATATGTTAGCTGATAATGGAGAGTTGTCGTGCTATTATGGATTTGCAGATTATTTGAAGTTGCAATCAAAGAAGTGATAGGTATAAGAATGATAGTATATGAT
>CAZCEB010000155.1:0-4819 GCA_964497305.1 uncultured Muribaculaceae bacterium
TTGTTTTTGTGTCAGAAGTAGAAAACACTGTTATGAGTGCAGGTGCAATCATTAGCCCAAGCATTAGTAAAGGCATGAGTATTGTGCTTATTATAAAACTCTTTTTTGAGACACGTTCATAATATTCACGACGTATTACAATTCCTATCTTTGATTTCATAAATTATAGGTAATTACTTGTTATAGGATTTTACTGTTTGAATAAATATATCATTCATTGAAGGTATATTCTCAATAATACTACGTATTTCTACTTTTTCATTGACAATATTTATCAATTCGCGCAATGTGGCAGTTGATGATAGCTTTAGTGTAATTTGACTATGACTATTTTCAGTTTCTGCAATATTATAATTTTCAACCAATGGAGTGATTGATTGAGATAATAATGAGGCATCACCATCAAATGTTAGTTGATAATGGTTTTGTGCATATTGATTGCGAATGTCTGATACTTTTCCTGAAAGAATATTTCGAGATTTGTTTATCAAGGTGATGTAATCGCATATTTCTTCTACACTTGACATATTGTGAGTGCTAAAAATAATTGTAGACCCATTATCACGCAATCGTAGTATTTCTTCTTTCATTTGATTGGCGTTTATGGGGTCAAATCCTGAAAATGGTTCATCAAATATCAGTAGTTTGGGTTGATGTAATACTGTAATGATGAACTGAATTTTTTGAGCCATCCCTTTTGATAGTTCTTCAACTTTTTTACCCCACCAATCAGAAATACCAAAACGATCAAACCATTCCTTTAGGCGCGTTGTAGCTTCTTTTTTTGATAATCCTTTTAATTGTGCAAAGAACAATGCTTGTTCACCTACTTTCATCTTTTTGTATAGACCTCGTTCTTCTGGAAGGTAACCAATTGAATATACATCACTTTCGTTTAGTTGGTGTCCATCAAAATATACGACTCCGCTGTCGGGAGCTGTAATGTGATTGATAATGCGTATGAGTGTCGTCTTTCCTGCGCCATTAGGGCCAAGTAGTCCATATATGCTACCTTGTGGGACTGATAATGAAATGTCATCAAGAGCTAAATGTCCGGTATAGGCTTTTGAGACATGTCCTATTTTTAAAATCTCATTCATTTTGTTATTAAGTATGTTTCTTTTATTTGACGCAAAATATAATAAAGAGTTGCATTTTGCGCATAATTTTTGCAAATGTAATCAAAAATACGTGATATTTAGCATTTTACTGAACAAAAACAAAGGATAACCGGAAAGGGTTATCCTTTGAAAATTATGAAAAAGCTATTTTTATGTAGTATGTATTAGTCTGTTAATGGTACAGCGTAATAAACTTTCTTGCCTGTAGGATAAATTCCTATAATGAACATTACTTTATCTGAAGCATCGCTCTTCATGATTTTATTATAGATTTTTTCCACATCATCTTGTGAAGTTACTCTAACATTGTTAATTTCAAGAATGATAAATCCATCTTTTATTCCTGCTTCTTTAAATTTGCCATCTTTTAGTCCTGTTACCTGGATTCCATTGTGGATTTCAAGTTGGCGCAATGTCTCATTTGGCACAACTTTGAATGCGCAACCGAGATCCATCATATCATTTGCTTTAGTAATGTTGGTATTACCTTGATTGTTGCGTAATGTTACTTTTGATGTATGTTTTTTGTTTTCACGTACATAAGTGATTGTAATTTTATCACCGGGACGATATTTACTCATTTGTTCTTGTAATTGTCCGGAGTTAAGTGTTTCAATCCCATTTATAGCAATTATTACATCTCCTTCCTGCAGACCGGCTTCCATGGCAGCACTACGTTCTTCAATACGCCCGATATAAAGGCCTGCATTTATAACTGTGATATTTTTCTCTTTGGCAATTTGGGGAGTAAGTTCAGAATATGCAATTCCAAGAAATGCTCGTTGTACAGTCCCATATTGCTTTAAATCGCTGACGATTTTAGTTACAATAGTTGTTGGTATTGCAAATGAATATCCGGCATAATTTCCTGTTTGTGAATATATCGCTGTGTTTATTCCAACTAATTCCCCTTTTGTATTAACAAGTGCGCCTCCTGAATTGCCTGGATTTACAGCAGCATCGGTCTGAATAAATGATTCAATTCCCATTTGACGTCCGTGTGTTACACTTGAAATGCTACGCGCTTTTGCACTTACGATACCGGCTGTTACAGTTGATGTGAATCCAAATGGATTTCCTACAGCAAGTACCCACTCACCAACTCGCAAGTTATCAGAATTTCCCATAGGTATAACCGGTAAATCTTCTGCTTCAATTTTTATTAGAGCTAAGTCTGTAGTCGCATCAGTACCAATTACAGTAGCATTGAAAGTGCGGTTGTCATTAAGTGTTATTTCAAGACGTTCGGCACCATCAATAACATGATTATTTGTAACAATATATCCGTCGGAGTTAATAATAACACCCGATCCAAGTCCTAATTGCTGTTGGGCTTCTTCCTCTTGTTGGCGTGGTTGCTGTTGGCGACGCCGATTTGGATTGCCAAAAAAGAAATCAAAGAAAGGATCACTAAAGGCATCGCTGCCACCATAGCGATATGAGCGTGGAGTTGCAAAACTTTTAATGCTCACAACTCCATTTATAGTTTGCTCTGCAGCGTATGTAAAATCAGTTGGAGCCGTAGATGGAGCCGCAACAGTAAAGAAATTATCTGCATTCCCTGAATCAGATGACGAAATTAAAGTATCCTCAATCGAGGTGTCGCTATTTGCGTTTGAGCAAGCAGTAGTGGTTAATCCGCAAAGTGTAGCTGTGATAACCAATAGGGCTGATTTAGCTGAATTTTTCATAATAGTATGGTTTGTTAAAATTAAAATTTCAATCTGTTAAAATTTAACGTTTTCCTTTTTGACGGCAAAACTATGAAAAATTTTAATTCGATGGTAAAAAAAAATAGCGATCTTAATGTATTTTAATATAGGGATGGTATTTGTTAAATGAATTTATGTGAAATTAGTGAAATATTATAGTGTAAATTATATTTTAATTGGATAATAATTCGCAGAATAACTACATTTGTATAAAATATAAGAATTATGATGAGAGTGTCTTTGTTATGTCGGACTTTTATGATTGTGATATTGTCAATCTCAATTGTAGGCTGTTCGTCATCGAAGAAAACAATAAAGGATTCATATGAGGAGAACTCAAAAAATGTAATAGAAAAAGAAGCTCGTAAATGGTTGGGGGTAAAGTATAAATATGGGGGAAATACCCATAAAGGGGTGGATTGTTCAGGTCTTGTTGTGGAGGTGTATCGTTCAGCGATGGGAATAAAATTACCTCGCACTTCATCTGCACAACAACAATATTGTCAAAGTATAAAAAAAAGTGAGTTAACTTCAGGTGATTTGTTGTTTTTTGCGACAGGAAAGAAGAAAAAATCTGTAACCCATGTTGGTATTTATATAGGTAATGGAAAAATGATACACTCTTCATCGAGTCATGGAGTAATAATATCAGGAATAAATGAAGCATATTATAAGCGTCGTTATATTTCGTCGGGACGTATAGAAAAGGTCTATAAAAAACTTCGCAATAAAGAGAAAAAAGTTAAAAATATAGAGAGAAAGGGGACTTCTAAAAAACAAAAAATGCCATCGCAAGATGACATTTTAGAAGATATTTTAAATCAAAAAATTGATTCAATTTATAATGAGTAATACTAAAGAGGATACTGGTCAAACGCAAACAAATCTGTAGATAAATAACGCTCCCCTGTATCAGGAAGAATAACGACTATCGTTTTTCCTGCATTTTCGTCTTGTTTAGCCAAATCTATTGCAGCATATAAAGCTGCTCCTGATGAAATTCCCACTAATAAACCTTCTTTTTGTGCCAATAATCGTGATGTTATTATTGCATCATCATCTTTGACAGGTATAACATGGTCTACTACTGTTGCATCGTAATTTTGGGGAATAAATCCGGCTCCAATGCCTTGTAATTTATGGGTTCCGGCTTTGTTGCCGGAAATTACAGCAGAGTTTGCCGGTTCTACGGCGATTGTTTTTATCTGTGGGTTGTGCGATTTTAACCCTCTTGCTGTTCCACTAAGAGTTCCTCCCGTTCCCACTCCTGCAACAAAAATATCAATCTCGCCATCGGTGTCTCGCCAAATCTCTTCGGCTGTGGTACAAATGTGTGTTTGAGGATTTATTGGATTATCGAACTGTTGAGGAATAAATGAATTGGGATATTTTTCTTTTAATTCATTGGCTCGCTGTATAGCTCCTTTCATACCTTCAGCTCCAGGAGTGAGTTCCAATGTCGCACCTAATGCTTTTAGTAATTTTTGTCGCTCTTGACTCATTGTCTCAGGCATTGTTAGAATGAGTTTATAGCCTTTAACTGAAGCAACCCACGCTAATCCTATGCCTGTGTTCCCACTTGTTGGCTCAATAATTACAGAGTCTTGTTTCAAAATACCTTTTTTCTCGGCATCTTCAATCATCGCAAATGCAACACGATCTTTTACACTCCCACCTGGATTAAAATATTCAATCTTTGCAATTACACGTGCTTTTAAGTCTTTGTCTTTTTCAATATTTTTTAGCTCGAGTAGGGGAGTATTACCTATCAAATCAATTAAACTATAATATATCTTTGCCATATAAATAAATTTTTTACAAATGTAGTTATTCATTCACTTAAAGTAACAATTTGTTTATGTAAATAAATCAGATTATCGATTTTTTATGCCATTATAACCCAATAGGTTAAAAATATGCTGCAATTAACTAATATTAACAGGGGGGGTAAGCGTATGCTTTTTTGTGTTAATTTCGCAAATTGAA
>CAZCEB010000156.1:0-4762 GCA_964497305.1 uncultured Muribaculaceae bacterium
TTGGAGTTCCGTTTTGATAGAACGTTAAATGGTGGTACAGCTACATCATCAACCGTAGCTGTATATGATTCAGATAATAATAAGTTATCGTTTAAGTCTCGTACCGGTATTAAGACAAATGCTCTAGCCGGGGTATTTGGTAACCTTGTATTGACAATGGCTTCTGACCTTACTGTAGGTGAAGAATATCGAGTAGTATTGTCAGGTGGTGGTGTTATACGAGATGCCGATGGACTTCCTTTGGTCGAAGATTATGAAGTGAAATTTACTGCTACAGATGAGAGTGCAAATGCTACCGGTGATTTGTTTGAGAACTTTGAAACTGCAAGCTTGTTCGCTTACAATGTAGATGAAACAGTAGGTTCTTCAACAACGACTCCGAAATATATTAAAAACACAACTGATAAGTTGTTTGATACTGCTTGTGGTAAATTTACTTATGCATTTGAATCTAATCGCGATGGCGTGATTGTGTGGGATTATGCAGGGACAGAAGAAAAACAAGTAGTGAAGGGAGATAAACTCGGATTCTACGTGTATGGAGACTTTAATAATCATGAACTTTATGTAGGCGTAACATCAGGAACAGATGTTAAGTATGAAAAAATTTGTGATTTAAATTTCCGTGGTTGGAAATATTTCGAAGTACAAATGAATTCTCTTGAGTTGAGTGAAACAGTTCCTTACTATGTGTTGAGCAAAATCAAACTTGTCCAAGTAACAAGTCCAATTACGCAAACAGGCGGTTTCTCTCTTGATAATATGATGAAAGATAGTACAGTTGGTATTGAGGATGTTATAGCTGATGAGAAATCAGAAATTAAGATATTCCCAAATCCTGCATCAGATGTTATTAATGTACAATCTCCAGTAGATATTAATTCTCTTGAAATTATTAATATCCGCGGTGTGAAAGTAGCCGAAGTTAATAATGCAAACAGTATTGCGGTTGATCATTTGCATCAAGGTGTATACTTTGTTAAGGTTAAAACTGCGCAAGGAGATTCAACTCATCGCATTGCAATATCTCGTTAATATTGTATAACTTTAAATTAAAACGCCTGTCTTCATTGAAGATGGGCGTTTTTGTTGTAAAATAAAAAACTTTATAGTATCTTTGTGAGATAACTAACCTATATACCACAAAATACAGTATATGAACTGCAGTCGTATAATGTTTTTTGCACTTACTTTGATTTGTTCAATGATGGCGTTTTCTAATGATAATGTCATTGTTGATGTTTGTAATATAATTGAGAGTCAACAAGAAACGTGCTTTTCTGCCGGAAAAATAAAGGTGGAAAATGTTGTTGTAAATGATAAGAAAAAGACTGTTGAGATAAAATGTAATTCAGCACTTGCCGAGCGTTCGTTGTCAAACGAAAGTATATCAGAGATGATAAAAGCAATAAAGTCAGTTTTGCCTCAAAAACAATCTAACTATAAAATAAAAATTACGGCAAATGCTATAGATGTTAATGATTTAGCTCTTTATGCTAAAAAGAAAGTCGTAGCACCAAAAGAAAAAACTCGTTTTATTATAGATGTTAATGGAATTAAAGCTCCAGCAGGGTTAGATGGAGCTAATATAGCAATGTGGCAGAGTCACGGATGGTATTTTGAGCCTAAACTAAATAGATGGGAGTGGCAACGTGCTCGAATCTTTCAAACAGTAGAGGACTTATATACGCAGAGTTATGTGATGCCATTTTTAATGCCGATGTTGCAAAATGCAGGCGCTTATGTGCTGAGTCCTCGAGATCGAGATATAAGTACCTGTGAGGTAATTGTTGATGCTGATGGGGGGTATGCACAACAAAATTATGGAGAGAATGAGGGGAAAGAATTGTGGGGAGATGCAAATACTGCAGGATTTGCATATAAAAAAGCAATTTTAGAAGATAATGACAACCCATTCAGAATGGGTGGAGCAAGAACGGTGAAAACTGTAAAAAAAGTAAGTGATGCATCTGTTGCTCAGTGGTATGCAGATATGCCAGAAGATGGGGAATATGCTGTATATGTATCGTATGTGTCATTGCCAAATAGTGCAACCGATGCATTGTATCGTATTAATTCGTTGGCAGGAACAAAAGAATTTAAAGTAAATCAGCGCATGGGTGGGGGAACATGGATTTATCTCGGCCATTTCCCATTGGCAAAGGGTTTGTCTAAATCACCTGTTGTTGAACTGTTAAATGTATCAAAGGATAAAAATGCAGTAGTTTCTGCCGATGCAGTTAAAATAGGAGGTGGCATGGGCAATGTGGCTCGTAAAGTAAATGATAAAAACGACATGGACTATAAATATGTCCAAAGTGGATATCCTCGTTTTACTGAAGCCGCAAAATACTGGATGCAATGGGCTGGTATACCTGATAGTATATACTCTCCATCAGGAAATGTTAATGATTATACCGATGATTATAAATGTCGTGGTATGTGGGTTAATTATTTAATGGGGGGCTCTTCAATGTTGCCAAAGCAAGATGGACTGAAAATTCCTATTGATTTGTCATTGGCATTTCATACTGATGCAGGAACTACTATGAATGATTCAATTATTGGTACGTTGTCAATATACTATTCTGATAATAATGGAACATATGCTAATGGTACTTCTCGTATGGCATCTCGTGATTATACTGATGAGGTAGTAACAAATATCGTAAATGATATTCGTGCAGCGTATGAGCCTAAGTGGATGCGTCGTGCAATGTGGGATAAGACTTATTATGAAGCTCGTGTTCCTCAAGTTCCGGCAATGTTGTTGGAGTTGCTATCTCATCAGAACTTTGCCGATATGAAATATGGTTTGGACCCAACATTCCGTTTTACGGTGAGTCGTGCTATTTATAAGGGGATGTTGAAATTTATTGCAAAAAGAGATAATAGACCATATATCGTACAACCTCTACCTGTGAATTCTTTTGCAATATCAAAGGAATCTAATGGAGTGTATAATCTTTCATGGAAAGAGACAGTTGATACTCTTGAAAAAACAGCAACACCGTCATATTATATAGTCCAACATCGTTTGAATAATGGTGTATTTGTTGATTATAAGACAGTAACAGAGACTTCACTAAGTATTGAGATAAAAGATAATGAAATTCATTCTTATCGTATCGTAGCGGGTAATGATGGAGGTGTCAGTTTCCCTTCTGAAATACTTGCAATGTGTGATAATGGTGATGAAAAAGATCCGGTGCTTGTAGTGAATGGTTTTACTCGTATTTCAGGACCGGATACATTTGATGCAGGAAAAATAGCAGGATTTAATGATGTAAAAGATCATGGAGTCCCTTATTTGAATGATATCAGCTATATTGGTACGCAATATGAATTCCGTCGAGATATCCCTTGGATGGATGATGATGCTGCCGGTTTTGGGGCAAGTCAAGCAAATTATGAAACCAAAGTAATCGCAGGGAATACATTTGATTATACTTATAATCATGGAGTTGCGATTGTTGCTGCAGGTCGTTCATTTATATCTTCAAGTGTTGAAGCTTATATGAGCTCTGAAAATATTCATAATGGACCTATTGATTTAATCCTCGGAAAACAAAAAGAAATAATCGTTGGACGTGGTGTTTATGGCTCTCGTTATAAAACATACCCTCGAGCATTACAACAAAAGATAACTGCACATTGTGATGCCGGTGGAGATATATTCGTTTCCGGCTCTTATGTTGCTACTGATTTGTGGGATAATGAACGAGCTACAGATGCCGATCGTGAATTTGCATCAAATATACTTGGTTATAAGTGGCGAGTAGGACAAGCTGCAATAATGGGTAAGGTATATGAAGTGCAATCTCGTTTCCATCAATTTAAGAATTGGAGCAGTTCATTTAACAATCAATTGAACGAAGATTGTTATGCCGTAGAATCACCTGATAGCTTCTATCCATCAAATATGGAGAAGGGGGCTACTATAATGCGATATAGCGAAAATAATTTAGTCGCAGGAACAGCATTTGATGCCGATAAATACCGTACAGTAGTGATTGGTTTCCCATTTGAAACAATTACAGATACAGTGGCACAAGTATCATTAATGAAACAAATTTTGAACTTTTTTGAAGACAAAAAATAATATAAAATTATTCACAAACATAAATTAATTTATTCATGAAAACTATCAATTGTTTTATCCCTTGTGCTGATGCTCAACAAGTGAAAGCAACAGTTGACGGCCTTCGTCAAAACGCTTTAGTATCAAAAATTTTCCTTCTTGCATCTGATGCAAATGTTGCAGTAGAAGGATGTGAAGTAATCAATATTGATACTCTTAATAGCTCAGCTACCATGAAAAAAATCGCTAACGCTTCAGAAGGCGATTACACTCTACTTTATACTAAGTATAACAATCTTGTTATGGGTTATTTGGCTCTTGAACGCATGGTGCGTCTTGCTAATGACTCAAAAGCAGCTATGGTATATGCCGACAACTATCAAATCGTTGAAGGTAAAAAAACTAATGCACCTGTAATTGACTATCAATTCGGCTCTTTGCGTGATGATTTCAATTTTGGTTCAGTTCTATTCTTCAATACTAACGCATTGAAAGCTGCTGCTGCCGAAATTGATGCAGAATATACTGCAGCCGGTCTTTATGACCTTCGTTTAAAGGTTTCTCGTCAAGGTGATCTCGTTCATATCAACGAATATCTTTACACAGAAATTGCACTTCCTGTAACAACTGAAGGTGAATCTCACTTTAGCTATGTAGATCCTAAAAACCGTGGTGTGCAAA